>JBBQIP010000008.1:0-25861 GCA_038325045.1 Sphingomonadales bacterium | reverse complement strand
ACGCTGACCATTTGAGCGCCGCAGGGGTGATGTTGGGGATCCGCCCCTTGCCTTCCGGGTTGGAAGCGCCCGCGAGCCAGCGGGAATGGTCCAGCCCGCCCGCACCTTCCAGCCCGCGCGGGGTGTGGCACTGGCCGCAGTGGCCCGGGCCTTCCACCAGATAGGCGCCGGCGCGCACCTCGTCGCTGGCATCGGCCGCCAGGGCCACCACCGGGCCAGGGCCTTCGCCGAAAGCGCGCTTCCACAGCCCTATCCCGCGACGGATATTATAGGGGAAGGCCAGTTCGTTCGGCAGCGCAGGCCGGGCGACCGGGGGCAGGGTGCGCAAATAGGCGAAAAGATCGGCAATATCGGCCGAGCGCATCTTCGCATAGGATGTGTAGGGGAAGGCCGGATAGAGGTGCCGCCCCTCCGGGTCGACCCCCGCCTGCATGGCATTGGCGAAGGCGGCGAGCGTCCAGCGGCCGATGCCATAGGCTTCATCGGGTGAAATATTGGGGCCGCGGAATGTGCCGAACGGGGTTTCCAGCGGGCCACCGCCGCCCAGCTTCAGCCGGTCTTCCCCCTCGGCACCTTCGGCCGCATGGCAGGATGCACAGCCACCGGCCCAGAACAGGCGTTCACCCCGAGCCGCCACACCGCTGCCCGGCGCTGCAATCTGCGCGGCTTCAAGCTCGACCGGCGCCGAAAGCCACCACAGCAGCCCGGCCGCGCTCATCAGGAGCAGCGCCAAAAGGCCGCCGAATGCCCTCATCCCGCTACAGCCCCCTCATCCTCAATCGGTCTTGATGCGGAAGCTCTCGTGGCAGCTCTTGCAATTGGCTGCCACCGCAAGAAACTGGCCCTTGAAGGCTTCCAGATTGGCCGGCTTGGCAGCCATGGCCTTGGCGGTATCCGCCTCGAACTTCACGACCGCAGCCTTGAACTCGGCCGGCTTCTCCCAGATCGCCGGGGCGGCTTCGGTGTCGCCGCCGGTCTTGCTGTTGGCTGGGAACAGCCCGCCGTACTTCTTGGCAACATTGTTCATGCTGGCGAACATCGCCGCTGCCTTGGCGGCATCAAAGGGCGCTTCGCCCTTGAGAATGGCGGTGGCGGCCTTCGCGTCCCGGCCATTTTCCTTCATCAGCGCCTGGCGCTGTTCGATAGGGCCGGTCTGGGCCAGCGCCGCACTGGAAAGGGCAAGGCCGGCGGTGGAAGCAAACACGGTAAAGGCAAGGCGAAGGGTCATCGGAAACTCCCGGGGCTGAACAACTCCCTCTTTTGACCGCAAAACGCTTCGCAGTGCAACTGCCGGCAGCGCCGCCCTATCGGCCGCCGGCAAGTGCGGCAGCAAAATCACCGGCATCAAAGGCGCGCAAATCGTCCATGCCTTCGCCCACGCCAATCGCATGGATGGGCAGGTGAAACCGCTCCGCCGCCGCCACGATCACACCGCCGCGCGCGGAGCCGTCCAGCTTGGTAATCACCAGCCCGGTAATGCGCGCGATTTCGCGGAAGGTTTCGATCTGCGCCAGCGCATTCTGGCCGGTGGTCGCATCGAGCACCAGCAGCGTGTCGTGCGGCGCTGCCGGGCTGCGCTTTTGCAGCACCCGGCGTATCTTCGCCAGCTCGTCCATCAGCCCGGCCTTGTTGTGCAGCCGCCCGGCGGTGTCGATGATCAGCACATCGGTGCCCGCTGCCTGGGCCCGCTCCAGCGCAGTATAGGCCAGCCCTGCCGCGTCGGCGCCCTGTTCGCCCGCCACCAGCGGCACGCCCACCCGCTCCGCCCATATTCCCAGCTGGGCAATGGCAGCGGCGCGGAACGTGTCTCCCGCCGCCAGCATCACGCTGTAATCGGCCTCGGTAAACCGCTTGGCCAGCTTGGCGATGGTGGTGGTCTTGCCCACACCGTTCACGCCCACCACCAAAATCACATGCGGGCGCGGAAAGGCGGTTATCGCCAGCGGCCGCGCATACGGGGCCAGCACCGAAGATACCGACTCGGCCACCGCAGCCTTCAGCCCGGCTTCGTCAATGCCGCGCGCAAACCGCGGGCCTTCCAGCGTCTCGCGAATCCGCGCTGCCACCGCCGGGCCAAGATCGGCAGCGATCAGCGCCTCCTCGATCGCCTCCAGCCGCGCTTCGTCCAAAGGCGCATTGCCGGTGGCCAGCCCGGCCAGATTGTCGGCCAGCCGTGTGGTGGACCGGCCAAGGCCGGTGCGAAGCCGTTCAATCCAGCTCATCCGAATGCGCTCAAATCTATATTGCCGGCAAAGCTCACCGTGGCGGGGCCAGACAGGTACAGATGCCCCGCCTCGTCGCGGCGCACGCCCACATCGCCCCCGGGCATGGATACAGTCACCATGTCCGCCACTTTCCGCTTTGCCTGCAGTGCGGCCACTGCGGCCACAGCCCCGGTGCCGCAGGCGCGGGTCAGCCCGGCACCGCGCTCCCACACCCGCAGCCGCACATGGCCGGGCGCCAGCACCGCCACCACGCCCACGTTCACACCTTCGGGAAACACCGGGTCGGTCTCGATAAGCGGGCCAAGCCGATCGAGCGGCACAGCATCGGGATCGTCCACCATGAACACCAAATGCGGATTGCCCACGCTCAGCGCGGCAGGATCGTGCAGCATTTCCCAGGCCAGCGGCAGGTGCAGGGTATCGAGCGCATAGGCGAGCGGCACCTGCTCCCAGCCGAATTGCGGCTTGCCCATGTCGATTTCCGCATGGTCGCCGTCAGCAATTGTCGTGATAAGCCCGGCGGCGGTTTCCAGCACGGCGCGGCCACCCAGCCACGCCGCCACTGCGCGGCTGCCATTGCCACAGGCGGCCACCTCGCTGCCATCGGCGTTCCAGAAGCGCAGGCTGGCAGTTGCGGTTTCGGAGGTCCCGACCAGCAGCAGCTGGTCAAAGCCGATGCCGGTCCTCCGGTCCGCCAGCGCGCGTACCTGGGCGGTGTCGAGCATCACCGGGGTGGTCCGCGCATCGATAAGCACAAAGTCATTGCCCAGCGCGTGCATCTTCAAAAAAGCGGTCATGGGTAGAGCAGGCCCTGAGACCAACCGTCGCCGCTCAGGGTGAACAGCTGGCGCTCGTGCAGCCGGCCATCGCGGTCCTGCCAGAATTCAATTGCCTGCGGCACAATCCTCCAGCCAGACCAGAACGGCGGCCGCGGGATTGGCTGGCCTTCAAAGCGCGCCTCCACCTCGGCCAGGCGTTCCTCGAAGGTTTCGCGCGAGGCGAGCGGGCGGGACTGTTCGGACGCCCAGGCCCCCGCCTGGCTGAGCCGCGCGCGGGTGGCAAAATAGGCATCGGCCTCGGCAGCGCTCACCGGCTCTGCGCGCCCGTCGATCCGCACTTGCCGGGCTTGGGACTTCCAGTGGAAATCGAGGTGCGCCTGCGGATTTGCCCGCAGCTCCATGCTCTTGCGGCTTTCGAGATTGGTGTAGATCACGAAGCCCCGCTCATCCCAGGCCTTGAGCAGCACAATACGAACCGAGGGCCGCCCGTCGGGCGTGGCTGTGGCGAGCGCAACGGCGTTTGGATCGGCCAGCTCGGTCGCCGCCGCCTCGGCAAGCCAGGCGCCAAAACGGGAAAAGGGATCAGCAGTCATGCGCGCTCGTTAAACGCTGGCGGAGCGCTTGTCAGCAGGTAGCTCGGTACGTGCGATCAACGCGTGTCATCGGTCCGGAATCACCAGTTACTCTTATTTAACATTTGCAAAGGAGGAGTGTCGGACCATGGTTAATGATAAGAAATGTAATTTCCTCTTGACGTTGTTTGCTTCGCTTCAACCAATTCATTGACTCTTGGATAGAGAAGTCTGTATGGGCAAGTTGGTTATCCGTTCATATTGGGCGGAGCAACAGGGGTCAGAACAGTGGGTTTCGGTTTGGCATCGCTCCTAAAATCCGTCCGGCATGGCCGGAAGGGGAGCGTTGTGGCCGAATTTGCCATTCTAACCCCGGTGCTTATGTCGATCCTGTTCGGGATCGTCGAAATGGGCTGCGTGTTCTGGTCCTACAGCGCAATGCAGATGGGCGCCCGCGCCGTGCTTCGTGATGTTGCCGTGAATGGCCGCACTCCGGGAAGCGCTACTGCCGCGCTGCAGACCTATCTTCCTGGCTGGATGCAGGGGCATACGACCATGAATGTCACCCAGTCCAACCCCAGCGACCCCGCCAACAATACTTTTGCGGGGTCTGTCCAGGTGCCTCTCAACGTGGCGGCACCCTATTCGTTTCTCACATACGGGTCCAACTGGACACTCACTGCCAATGTGACCGTTGTGCAGGAACTGCCATTTGATCAGGTGATAACGCCATGACCAGCATTCGCTCCTCCTTTCGCCGCATAGCGGCAGACCGGCGAGGCGTCACCGCCACCGTCGTCGCCCTTTTCATGCCGGTGTTGCTCGGCGGCCTGGCCCTTGCGGTCGATGTCGCCATGTTCCGCACTGTGCAGAACCGCTTGCAAACCGCTGCCGATGCCAGCGCACTCGCAGCGGTGGTGAGCGCAGGCAATTCCACACTGGCAACCTCTCAGGCGGTCGCCATGGTCAGCGCCAACTTGCCAGCGACATTCGGCAACGCCACCGTTGCCGGTGATGTGACCGTTGGCCGCTACACGACTGCCGGCGGTTTCGTTCCCGGCGGTGCCAATCCTAATGCGGTGCGGGTCCGTGCGGCCCGGGATGCGGCGCACGGCAATGTGCTGCCGCGCATCTTCTCGGCCTTCATGGGTGTGGCGGATCTCGATGTGGTGGCAACAGCCATCGCCGCCAAGCCAGATAACGTGTTCTACGAGCCGCCCGAAGGTGTGAACCTCGATAACGAGGCCGGCGACTTCAACGAGCTCTATGCCTATTGCTTCGATTATACAGGGAGCGGATCGGCCGAGTCGCGCCGGTCGCAGATGACACTCATCGCCAACAACATGCCTTCGAACCAGAATGTCGTGGCCATCAGCGGTGGCCGCATCGCGGCCAATCCTGCCGTGCCCATGCCATGGCCCGATTGCCGGGCGCAGGGTACCAGCCTCAGCTTCCGGCTTAGGAACATCCGGCATGCCAAATCCATACCCAGCCTTTGGGCGAATGAGAATAATTCGCCGCGCCGCGCTGAACATAATCACTTTACCGACACGGTGATCGCCGCCAACGGGCGCGAGCAGTTCAACATCGGTTCCCCTATCCTCGAAACCGTTCGGTGCGATTCGGCAGCAAAATGCACCCCAAAGATTAGTGGGACCAACATTCCCGCAGGCCGGTATCGCACACCGCAGATATCCACGCAGCCCTGCGCGCCAGGCAAGTTCATGTACTTCGGTTGGGAAGATCGCCCCGGCCCGCAGACATCGGGTGGCTGGACCGACCCGCTGTGGACCGATTATGATTACGACGACATCGCCATCCGCATGAAGTGCCCCAACAGCGGCACGCTGGGCAACGCCAATCCCCGCCTGGTCGGCTGATAACGAAGCCTGTAACTGCGCCCGTCAGGCCGCGCTTCAGCCGGCTTGGCGGGCGCAGCTTATGCAGAGCGTGGCTGCCGGCATCGCCTCCAGACGGGCGGGCTGAATGTCCGCCCCGCAGCTTGCACAAAGGCCGTAGCGACCGTCCTTCAACCGGTTGAGCGCACTCGTAATCTGCTCGAACTCAGCCTTATGGGCAGCCTCCAGAGACTCGTTGGTCGCCAGCTCCTCCAGATCATGCACCTGATCGCTGAACCGCTTGGAGAGTGGCTGCGTGGTTTCTCCGTCCAACCGCGCAATCTCCTGCTCCAGTTCTGCGAGACGGTTGCGCAGGGCGCGGGCCAGCGAGTCATGTTCGGTCATCATTGTGCTCCTTTGCAGGGATAATGCGCCAACCCGGCAGACAGTTCCATGATATGGATCAAATGGCCAGCTCAGGCCCGCGCCTTCCGCTTTGGCGCAGCCGCTTTCGCCCCTTCAACGGCAGCTTGCGTTCGCACCGCTAGCAGCGGCTTCAGATAATGGCCGGTAAAGCTCTCCGCACAGGCCGCAACAGTCTCGGGCGTGCCCTGCGCCACAATCGCGCCGCCACCGGCGCCACCATCCGGGCCAAGGTCCAGCAGCCAGTCGGCAGTCTTGATCACGTCCAGATTATGCTCGATCACGATCACGCTATTGCCCTGGTCCACCAGCGTGTGCAGCACTTCGAGCAGCTTGCGAACATCCTCGAAATGCAGCCCGGTGGTCGGCTCGTCCAATATATACAGCGTCTGGCCGGTCGCGCGCCGCGCCAGCTCCTTGGCCAGCTTTACCCGCTGCGCTTCCCCGCCGCTCAATGTGGTCGCCTGCTGTCCAACCTTGATATAGCCCAGCCCCACCTCATCGAGCATTGCCAGCCGGTCACGGATCGGCGGCACGGCCTTGAAGAATTCCAGCCCGTCCTCGATCGTCATGTCGAGCACATCGGCAATCGACTTACCCTTGAACTTCACTTCCAGCGTCTCACGGTTGTAACGCGCGCCGTGGCACACATCGCAGGTCACATAGACATCGGGCAGGAAGTGCATCTCGATCTTCAGCACCCCATCGCCCTGGCAGGCCTCGCAGCGGCCGCCCTTCACATTGAAGCTGAAACGCCCCGGCTTATAGCCACGCGCCTGCGCTTCCGGCAGCCCGGCAAACCAGTCCCGCACATGGGTGAAGGCGCCGGTATAGGTGGCGGGGTTGGAACGCGGCGTACGCCCGATCGGGGACTGGTCGATGTCGATAACCTTGTCGAGATGCTCCAGCCCGCTGATCCGGTCATGCGGCGCGGCGATCAGCCGGGCGCCGTTCAGCTCGCGCGCCGAGGCCGCATAGAGCGTGTCGATGGTGAAGCTCGATTTGCCGCTGCCAGATACGCCGGTGATGCAGGTGAAGGTGCCGAGCGGCAGGCTGGCGGTAATGTTCTGCAGGTTGTTGCCGCGTGCACCGTGCACGGTGAGCGTCTTGCCATTGCCCTTGCGGCGCCTGGGCGGCACCGGCACGGCCCGTCGGCCAGCCAGATAATCCCCGGTCAGGCTGCCCGGCGCGGCCAGAATATCCTCCAGCGTGCCTTCGGCCACCACTTCGCCGCCGTGCACGCCCGCACCCGGCCCCATGTCGATCACATGATCGGCAAGCCGGATTGCGTCCTCGTCATGCTCCACCACGATCACCGTATTGCCGAGGTCCCTTAGCCGCCGAAGGGTTACCAGCAGCCGTTCATTGTCGCGCTGGTGCAGGCCGATCGAAGGCTCATCGAGCACATAAAGCACGCCTGAAAGCCCCGATCCGATCTGCGAAGCCAGCCGGATGCGCTGCGATTCCCCGCCTGAAAGCGTGCCGGACTTGCGGTCCAGGTGCAGGTAATCCAGCCCGACATTGCTCAGGAAGCCCAGCCGTTCGATAATCTCCTTCAAAATCCGCTCACCGATCGTCCGCTGCTTGGGGGTCAGCTTGTCCGCCAGCGTTTGCGCCCAGACCAGCGCCTCGCCCACCGGCCGGCGAACCGCCTTGGCAATGGTCTCGTCCGCCACCCGCACTGCCAGGGCTTCGGGCCGCAGCCGGTCCCCATGGCATGTCTCGCACGGGGCGGCAGACTGGTAGCGCGACAGTTCCTCGCGCATCCATGCGCTTTCGGTGGCCCGCAGCCGCTTTTCCAGATTGGCAATCACGCCCTCAAACGGCTTTGACACTTCATAGGCCTTTCGCCCATCCTCGAAGCGCAGCGCCACCGGCGTGCGCCCGCTGCCATGCAGGATCACCGCCTGCGCCTCGGCGCTCAAATCCTGCCAGCGGCTCTTCAGGGTAAAGCCATAGGCCCGGCCAAGGCTGGCGAGAATCTGGCTGTAATAGGGGGAGGGGGGTGTTGCCTTTGCCCAGGGCATCACCGCGCCCTTATCAAGGCTCAGCGCATGGTTGGGCACAATCAGCTCGGGGTCGAACAGCAGCTTTTCGCCAAGCCCGTCGCAGGCCGGGCAGGCACCCTGCGGCGCGTTGAACGAGAACAGCCGGGGCTCGATCTCGGCAATGGTGAAGCCCGATACCGGGCAGGCGAATTTCTCGGAAAACAGTGTGCGCGTGGCGGCGTCGTCGGCGGTTTCCATCACCGCCAGCCCGCCGGCCAGCTTGAGCGCGGTCTCGAAGCTCTCCGCCAGCCGGGGTTCGATGCCCTGGCGCACCACGATCCGGTCCACCACCACATCGATCGAGTGCTTCAGCTTCTTGTCGAGCGCCGGCGCTTCCTCGATATCGTGGAACGTGCCATCGATCTTCACCCGGGTGAAGCCGTCCTTCTGCAGCTGGGCCAGCTCCTTCCTGTATTCGCCCTTGCGGTCCTGAATCAGCGGGGCGAGAAGGTAAAGCCTCGCGCCCTCCTCCAGCGTCATCACCCGGTCCACCATCTGGCTCACCGTCTGGGCGCTTATCGGCAGGCCCGTTGCGGGCGAATAGGGAATACCCACCCGCGCCCATAGCAGCCGCATATAATCATAGATCTCGGTTACCGTGGCCACCGTGGAGCGGGGGTTCTTGCTGGTGGTCTTCTGCTCGATGCTGATCGCCGGGCTCAACCCTTCGATATGGTCCACATCGGGCTTCTGCATCATCTCCAGAAACTGCCGGGCATAGGCCGAAAGCGATTCCACATAGCGGCGCTGGCCTTCGGCATAGATGGTATCGAAAGCCAGGCTGGATTTGCCGCTGCCCGAAAGGCCGGTGATGACGGTCAGGGCGTTCTTGGGGAGGTCGACATCGACCCCCTTCAGATTATGCTCGCGCGCGCCGCGGACAGAGATATGAGTCAGCATGGGCGCCTATGTTCCACATTTGTTCGAAAACTGCAACGAAACTTGGACGCTAGGCGCGCCGAAGCCGCCCGACAATGCGACGCATTGGGGCGGCCCGGTTTTGGCAGAAAATGGTCAGTTGGACCGGTAACGGGCTTCCAGCCAGGTCCCGACCAGAAGTGCGGTGAGCACGGGCCAGGCCCAGAACCCCTCGGCCGCCGCATAGGCAGGTGGCCAGATACCGGAATCCGCAAAAGTGGCGAGGTGGATCGAGGTGCCGACCATGTGGAAGCCGGTGGCCCAGAGCGGCCAGAACCTGTCCGAACGCAGGGCGAGGACGACCAGAATGGCAAGCAGCGCCAGATCGACTATCAATATCCCGGATTCGGGATGCGTGTAACCGCTTGAAAGCGCGACTGGAGATGCAATGGTCGCCGTGAACATCGCCCCTGCGGCCAGCTTTTCATCTTTTCGGCCACGCGCAAACGCAACCGAGCAGGTGAACAACAACAACGCCAGAAAGAACAAGGTAATCACGATCAAATTCCCACGATGCTTAAACTAGGGCGAACTGCGGGGCGAAGGTCACCGACCTCCGCCCCGCGGTGCAGTCAGGCAGCGCGTTCGGTTGGGATTGCCTCCACCGCATGAATCTGGGCAGTGCGGCCCATGAATTCCTTGGTCAGGCTGCCAAAGGCCACTGCGCCAAGGCCAATCTGCTTCTGGGCGACGGCCAGCGCTTCATGCGTGGCGCAGATGCCCGACCGGGCTTCCATCAGGCTGTTGCAGGTCTGGGCGGCCTTGACCATCGCATCATGGCCGATCATCGGCGCCAGATTGGCATCCATGCGAGCCTTTGGCATCGCGGCGGTCAGTTGGGCCACAGCGGCGATAGCGGCATCGATTGCAGCCTCAGCAGCAAACAGTTGCTCGGCGACGGTTTCAGCGGCGAGGCGACGTTCCTTGAGCATTGCACAGTCCTTGTCCGGTCCGCAGCGGGAGGCTGCGGGATGGGTGACGACGGTCGGACGACCGTCGTCCGACTGGCTAAAGTAGAGCTTTCAGCGACTGGAGCGCCGAAAGTACCGCGCCGAAACTCAGCGCAGATCCGAAAGCAATTCCAACGACCCAGAGTAACCGCGCCGGCACCGACAAGGTGTTGCGGGCTCCCCAGGGCAGCGAGCTGGCGAGTGGTCGGACACCTGAGCCATGGTCAAAGGCTCCAGCGCCCGACCGACTACCGAGCATTACTGCTTCGCTGGTTTCCGATGCATCAACCGAGCGGGGAGGGCCGTCGACTGCTGGACCGAAGCCCGGACTGAACGTCTGGCTAGCGCTTTCTGATGCAGGGTCGAACATCATCGGAGCGTCGCCAGCCGCTGAGGCCGGTGACCCAACAATGACGGAATCCGCACCGCCGGCCATATCCGAAGAGCCGTATATCAACGATTGATATGCCTCCGGGAGCACATCCGCGCCATGTTCATCGATCGCCAGCATGCGCGCGGCATCAACCCGGGTGGCCACGCCAAGAGTTTTCATCGCAGTGCGAAGGCGCATGTCCACCGTATGCGGCGACACGTTCAGGAGCCGCGCAATATCCTTCGATGTCATGTGGTTATAAACCAGGCGCAAGCAATCGCGCTGACCCTCGGTAAGCTCCGCAACCGGGCTTGGCGCAGCTGTTTCCGGGTTCCGTGGTGGGGTGGAGCGGATCACAATAGGAGGAGATCCGACGCTCCCGAAGGCGCCGAATCCATCATCTGCCGTTTGCCATAACATCGCGCTCATTCTTGGTACGCCCTGTGGTTTGACCCGGACCGCATTACACACCGTTCATCACCTTCGCCTAAACGGTCTTACAATGCAAGTTTAACGAATCACTCCACGCGAAATCTTTGGTACCGATTCGGTCAGATATTTCCTGGCTGCAACAAGCTGCGGCGGCTTCAACAAAAAGCCGCCGCCCCGGCTTTTGTCCGGAGCAGCGGCGTGCAGTTTTTTATCTTGGCTGGGCGCGCGGGTTAAGGGTGCCCCGGCCAAAAGCGCAGAAGCCAATCTGGGCAGGCTAGGGCGCGGCGGCGCGGCCCCGGCGCTTGCCGGCCATGGCCCGCAGTTCCTCGTTGGTCACAAAGCCGTCCTTGTCGGCATCGAGCATGGTGAAGCCGCGCTCACGCCGGCCGGCGGCAATCCACTCGGCCTGGTCCCATTTGCCGTCCTTGTTGCTGTCGGCGGCCTGCAGCTTTGCCCGCATTTCGGCGCCGCGCTGGCCTCTCCCGGTTTCCGTTACGGGCTGTGATGGCGCATCGGCAGCGCTGCCTGCAGGCGCATCTGTGGGTTGGGCAAAGGCCGGGGCGGTCGCGCAGAGTGCGAGCAGTGCGGCCAGTCGAAAAGCGATCATTGTGCAGGCTCCTAGAATGTTGTCCTGCCAGCGATACGTCATTCGAGCGCATTCCCCCCGTCGATTGCCCCATTTGACGCGCGGGAAAGTTGCGCCAGGCGGCGTAACTTGCAATGGCGACATCATGACAGGAAGCCGGCCATGAGCGCAACGACACCGGTGCTTGCAATTAAACCTGACCCGGCATGCCGGCTGCTACCCGATGCGGTGGCAAAGCCCTGGGGCCGGCACCCGCTGGGCAGCTTTGGCTGCGGGCTGGACCTTGCGGAGCCGGTCGGCGAGCTGCACCACCGGCTGCCGGCGAGCCACCACGATGTGCCGGGCGCCGGTGAACTGCTGGTGAAAACGCTGTTCACCGAAGCGATGCTCTCGGTACAGGTGCACCCCGATGCCGCCACGGCAAAGGCAATGGGCATGGCCAGCGGCAAGGACGAGGCCTGGCTGGTGCTGGAAGCGGCACCCGGCGCCGAAATCGGGCTTGGGCTGAAGGTCGCAATGACCCGCGAGGCGCTGGCTGCGGCTGCGCAGGATGGATCGCTGGTATCGGCGCTGGTCTGGCACAAGGTGGCGGCCGGGGATGTGCTGCAGGCGCCGGCCGGCACTATTCATGCCATCGGTCCGGGGCTTACCCTGCTCGAAGTGCAGCAGAACAATGATGTGACGTGGCGGCTTTATGATCATGGCCGCGGCCGCCGGATCGATCTTGAAGCCGCGCTCGATGCCGCCTGCCGGCAGGCCCATGTGCCGCCGCCGCCTCTGCCGGATGGCGGGCCGGGCCGGCAACAGCTCGCAGCGGCAGGCAGCTTCGGCCTCGAACGCATTGCCGGCGATGGTATTCTGGCACCCGGCGCAGGCCGGCCGCTTTGGGTGATGGCGGTGAATGGCCCCGCCAAGGTGCACGGCCTGGATCTGGCGCACGGCGAGGCGGCGCTGGTGCACAGCCCGGTCCAGGTCTCGGCGCCGGCGGGGCTGATCATCGCCCAGTCCGGTGCTTCGCCGCAGCCTGGGCTCTGGCAGCCAACGTGAACGCGCTGGCTGGGTGGATCGACAGCCTGATGGCATTGGGCGAGGGCTATGGCGTAAACCCGTTCATCTTCGCCGGCATCTATGTCGGCGCCATTCCTTTCTTTTTGTTGTTCACCGGTCTGGCGGTTCGTCGGATCCGCAGCGGCCGGCCGGCGGTGCTGCCGGTCATGGCCGCGAGCCTGTGCTTCATCTCGGCCTATCTCTACCTGGCCATCGCCGGGCGCGGCATTCCGCTATGGGTATGGGCAGTGCTGGCGCTGGTCATCGCTTATGGGGCATGGAGCGCGGTCCGCAGCTTCCGCGCCCGGATCAGGGAGTGATCATTCCCGCCGCACGGCCGTCAGCGGCTCGCCGGTAAGCGGATAGTCCATGCCCTCTGGTATCGTGATCCAGGTCTGGCCGTCGCGGTCCACGATCCTTGGTTGTACATAGGCCGCCCCGAACCGCTTTGCAGCGCCAATCATCTCGGCAGCGCTCGCATATTGGCCGAGCCGCGCAAGAATGCAGCGGGTAGGGAAAACCAGCCGGTCCACCCCTGCAGCCAGTGCTTCTTCACCGGTCATCCAATGCACCGCCACGGCCTCATGCCCATCGGGGCTCAGCGCCTGCAGATCGATGCCGGCGGCGTCCGCTATATAGAAACGGGTGTGGAAGCGGCGCTTGATAGGCGCCGCAGCGGGTGGCTCCCAAATCGCAAAGGGGTGCAGCCGCGCGCCGTCCACCCGGTGCGCCATCGCCATCAATATCGCTGCATAGGTGCAGCTTTCATACTGCTCCGGCCCTTCGGCAAGCATGGCGCGCGCGCTGGCAATGGCATCCGGCTGCGGCGCCACACCATCTGATAGCAGCAGCCCGGTTTCTTCCAGCAGCTCCCGCACACAGGCAATCCGCGCCGCCGCATCTTCATCCTCAAGCCCCTCCATGCCGAGCGCGGCCCTGGCATCGCGCGCCACCACCAGATCAACGCTGTCCACTCGCCCGCCCGGAAACACCAGCGCCCCGCCGGCAAAGGCCAGCGCCGAAGATCGCTCCGCCATCAGCAGCTGCGGCGGGCCATCTGGCCTGTCGCGCACAAGAATTACGGATGCTGCGGGAATACTGGCCATGCGCCACTATAACGGACTTGGCGGCACGGTGCAGCCTGTGACAGAGTAAGGAATGGCGCAAAAACCTGTCCTCCGTCCTGCATGGCTCGTCACCGGGGTGGCGCTCGGCATGGCTGCCAGCGGTGCGGCGCTTTGGCTCACCGATGCCCAGCGGCTGGCAACCGAGCGTGTCGGCATGGCGCTGTTTGCTGCGGCGCTGCTGCTGTACGCGGTCCAGCTCGTCATCAAGATCATCAGGCGCCCTTGATCTGCCGGCTTGGAGGCACAGGCCGGCGTAGGTATAGGCAGGCCAAGAACATGGAGTTTGAAAGATGAGCGTGCGTCCGTGGCGTGATATCATGCGCCGCAAGAGCCGGCAGATCATGGTCGGCAAAGTGCCCGTTGGCGGCGATGCGCCGATCACGGTGCAGACCATGACCAACACCCCCACCGAAGATGCTGTCGCCACGATCGACCAGATCCGCGCCTGCGAGGAAGTGGGAGCCGATATCATCCGCGTCAGCTGCCCGGATGTGGCGAGCACCACTGCGCTGAAGCTCATTACCCGCGCCGCAGTGGTGCCGATCGTTGCCGACATTCACTTCCACTACAAGCGCGCGCTCGAAGCTGCCGATGCCGGTGCTGCGTGCCTGCGCATCAACCCCGGCAACATCGGGTCGAAAGAACGTGTGCGCGAGGTGGTGAAGGCCGCCAAGGCCAATGGCTGCGCAATCCGCATCGGAGTCAATGCCGGCAGCCTTGAAAAGCACCTGCTGGAAAAATACGGCGAGCCGTGCCCGGAAGCGCTGGTCGAAAGCGCGCTCGAGCACATGAAATATCTGCAGGACGAAGATTTCCACGAGTTCAAGATCTCGGTGAAGGCGTCGGACGTATTCCTCGCGGTCGCGGCCTATAATGGCCTGGCCGAGGTTTGCGACTATCCGCTGCATCTGGGCATTACCGAAGCCGGGGGCTTGCAGGGCGGCACGGTCAAATCCTCCATCGGGCTGGGGATGCTGCTCTGGGCCGGGGTGGGCGATACCATCCGGGTCTCGCTGTCTGCCGATCCGGTGGAGGAAGTGAAGGTCGGCTATCATATCCTGAAGTCGCTCGGCATCCGGGCGCGCGGGGTCAAGATCATCTCCTGCCCCTCGTGTGCGCGGCAGGGCTTTGATGTGGTGAAAACCGTGGCCACGCTGGAAACCCGGCTGGCGCATATCACCACGCCGCTTTCGCTCTCGGTGCTGGGCTGTGTGGTGAACGGCCCCGGCGAAGCGCGCGAGACCGATATCGGCCTAACCGGCGGCGGCAATGGCCGGCACATGGTTTTCCTCTCGGGCATTACCGATCATGTGATCGAGAGCGAGGCGATGGTCGAACATATCGTCGGGCTGGTGGAAGCCAAGGCAGCGGCGATCGAGGCCGAGAACGCGGCCGCTGCTGCCGCCATCGCTGCCGAATGACCAGCCTGACCCCCTGGCTGGAGGAGGCGCTGGCGCCGCTGGGGGAAGTGAAGGTGCGCGCCATGTTCGGCGGCTACGGCGTGAGCCTCGATGGGCTGGCCTTCGGGCTGATTGCCGATGATGTGCTCTATCTGAAGTGCGACGGCGGCACCGAAGCGCGGTTCGAGGCGGCGGGCCTTGCAGCTTTCACCTATGACAAGGGCGGCCAGCCGGTGGCGATGCGCTACCGGCGCGCGCCCGATGAGGCGATGGACGATGCCGACATGATGCGCGAATGGACCGAGCTGGCACTGTCTGCCGCCCGCCGCGCGCGCAAGACCGGCCAGCCCCGCCGCGCGCCACGCGGGGCAATGACCCGGCCGTGGTAGCAGAAGCAGCGGCTGTTCTGCGCGCCGCAAAGCCGGGGGACGAGCCAGCCATCCTCGCGCTGGTAAAGGCGCTGGCAGTGTATGAGCGCGAGCCCGATGCCGTGGCCGCTACCGTTCAGGATTTTACCGCCGCGCTTTTCGGGCCCGCACCGGTGGCCGAATGTGTGCTCGCCGAACAGGCCGGAACGCCGGTGGGGCTGGCGCTATTCTACACCAGCTTCTCCACCTGGACCGGCAAGCCGGGGCTTTATCTGGAAGATCTGTTCGTGGTGCCAGAGGCGCGCGGGCAGGGGCTGGGCCGCGCGCTGCTGGCCCATCTCGCCCGGCTGGCGGTGGCGCGCGGCCACGCCCGCTTCGAATGGTCGGTGCTGGACTGGAACGAGCCCGCCATCGGCTTCTACAAGGCGCTGGGCGCCAGGCCGATGGACGAATGGACAGTGATGCGGCTGGAAGGCGAGGCGCTGGCCGCTCTGGCCGGCTGACCTCGCTTTCAGCCAACCCCTCAGGCTCTGGGCGCGCCGGGATGCGCCTTGGGCTCCGGCTTTTCGGCCGCCTTTGCACGCTCGATAGATTCAACGATCAGCCGTTCGGCGGTTGCCTTGCCCTGCCAGCCTTCGCAGCGGGTCCATTTGCCCGGCTCCAGATCCTTGTAATGGGTGAAGAAGTGCTCGATCTGCTGAAGCAGGATTTCGGGCAGGTCGGTGTATTCCTGGATATCGGCGTAATAGGGATAGACCTTGTTCACGTTCACGCAGAGCAGCTTGGCGTCGCCGCCGCCATCATCGGTCATCATCAGCACACCCACCGGCCGCACCCGCGCAATCGAGCCGGGCATGAACGGTGTGCGCGCCACGATCAGCGCATCGATGGGGTCGCCGTCTTCGGCCAAAGTGTGGGGCACAAAGCCGTAATTCACCGGGTAGCGCATCGGCGTGTGCAGGATACGGTCCACGAACATCGCGCCCGAAGCCTTGTCGAGCTCATATTTGATCGGCTCGCCGCCGAGCGGACATTCCACCACGACATTCACTTCATGCGGGGGGTTAACCCCGATAGGCACCTGGTCGATACGCATGTTTGGCTCCTGGGTTCGGCCCGGTCTGGGCCGCGATTTCAAGGCGTCAGTTTTTCAGGGAAGCGGCTTCAAAAGCTGGGCAAGCCAATCCGGCCCGCTGCCTTTCCGCACCAGCTTGGGGTAGCGCAGCCCCCCATGCCAGGCGAGCGGCACTTCGCGCACCCGGTCCCCGGTTTTCACGGTGAGCAGGATCGGCGTGGTGCCGCCGTTCGCATCCTTTATCCGGGCCTTGAGGATGTCACCGCTATAAGGCCGGCCATCGACCGCGATTATCACGTCATCCACCTTCAACCCGGCCTTATAGGCGGCGCTGTCCCACACCACGCTCGCGATTCTGCCGCTGCTCGCCAGCGCCAGCCCGCCTGAATAGGAAAGGCCGACAGTGCCGCCGCGTTCGACATCGGCATAGGCCTTGGAAGGGGTATCGCTATATTCGAGCGCATAGCCCGATGCCGCAAAGCCGGCGAGCGGCGCGCTGTTGCTGGTCTTGCGCAGCCGCTCTTTCAGCAGCCCCGCCCAGTCATAGGGCGCAAGGCCGTTCAATATGCCGGTGATGGTCGTCTCGTCATAGGGCAGCACACCCCAGTCCCCATCGCGCACACCGAAAAAGGCACGGGCGAAATCATCTATCCCGCGCCGGCCTTTGGTCTCCCGCCGGAGCACCGAGTCGATCTCCAACCAGATCAGCAGGCCTTCGTTGTAATAATCTTCCGAACGTTCCTCGGAGCGCCAGCCCTTGGGCGCGCGCGCGCTCATCACCGGATCGTTGGTGGTGTCGATGAGCGGCCGCCAGCGCCGCCCCGGTGTATTGTCGAGGCTGGCGGCAACCATTGCCAGCTCGTCGATCGCATAATCGGTGTCGATCAACCCAGATCTTGCTGCCAGCACATAACCCCAGAACTGGGTCTGGCCTTCGTATACCCAGAGATACTCATTGCGGAGCGGGGTGCGGAAATCGGGCACGATGGTGCCCATGCCGCGGCGGAACTTGCCGTTCCAGCTATGCGTCATCTCGTGCGGCAGCAGATCGCGGGTGCCGCCATCGGTTGCCCAGCTGGTGAAATAGCCGGTGCCAACCCCGTTTTCGGAGCTGCGGTGGTGTTCCAGCCCGATACCGCCCATCTTGCCGGTCAGTGCCAGCAGAAAATCATAATGGTCGAAGTGGCGAGCGCCGAAGGTCTTTACCGCCTGGTCCACCAGCTTCTTGTGCGCCTCGATATATTCGGGCTTGGCTTCCAGAAACCGCTCCTCATCGGCCACCACGTTCAGCGCCACATTCTGGCCGAGGTCCCAGCGCTTGAACCAGCGGCCGGCAAAAAACGGGCTGTCCACCAGCGTTTCATAGTCAGTGGTCTCATAGGTGACGGTGCCGGTGGCCGGCGGCGCCGCACCGGCAGCGGTGCGCAGCGCCCCTGCCGCCTGCCAGCCCTGCGGCCAGGTAATGCGGGTGCTTACCGGAATATTCCGTGTGTAATAGCCGGCCGGGTAGAGCGACATGGAATTGGGCTGCAGATTGAGCATGTCGGCAGTCATCACGATCCGCCCCTGGTTGCCGGTGGTGGCAGACAGGAAGTTGAACCGCGCCTCGATGCTTTTGGCGCCCGCCGGCACGTTCACGGTGAAGGCGTTAATATCATAGGGGTCGCGCACCCAGTCGAGCGTCTTGCCGCCGGCGGTGAAATACAGCCCGGCGAGCTTCTCGATCTGTCCGCGCGGCGCATGGTTGCCGGGCAGCCAGGCCGGGAACAACAGCGTCATCTTGCCCGGGACTGGCAGCGAAGCCGGCACCGGCACGGTTTCCACCACCTTGAACACCCCCTGCACGGTATCGGTCGCATCGATGGCAAGGCCGATTGTGCCGGGGAAAGCCAGGTCGCGGGCCGCGGGAACCGGGTCTGCCGTGCGGCCCTCAACCGGGGGCTTGGTGCGGATTTCCTGCGCAGCTACGGGCGCTGAGACCCCCAGCGCGACCAGTGAAACAACAAGGGCGAAACGGCACACGACCGCACGGTGAATATGGCGCATCTGGCCTGTTAGCGCGCAGGCGGGTTGCAAGTCCATATCCCCATCCGCCTGTTCGGGATGACAAGCCGTGCGGGCGCGGCTATCGCTCGGCAGATAATGAGCAGTATCCAGCGCCCGCGCGGCACCCAGGACATGATCGGCGAAGCCGCCGAGCGCTTCGATCATGTGGTCGCGGCCTTCAACCGGGTGCGCAAGCTCCACGGCTTTGGCCGTGTGGAAGTGCCGGTTTTCGAATCCACAGCCGTGTTCGCGCGCGGGCTGGGGGAAACCACCGATGTGGTTTCCAAGGAGATGTACAGCTTCGAGGACCGCAGCGGCGGTGCGCTCACGCTGCGGCCTGAATTTACCGCCGGCATCGCCCGCGCCTTCATCGAAAACGGCTGGCAGCAGCTGGCGCCGCTGAAGCTCGCCACCTGGGGGCCATTGTTTCGCTACGAGCGCCCGCAAAAGGGCCGCTTCCGCCAGTTCCACCAGCTGGATGCCGAAGTGATCGGTGCGGCCGAGCCTGCGGCCGATGTGGAAGTGATCGCCATGGCCGCCCAGCTGCTTGAGGAGCTGAAGCTGGGCGATACGGTGGTGCTGCAGCTGAACACGCTGGGCGATGCCGAAACCCGCAGCCGCTGGCGCGAGGCACTGGTCGGCCATTTCAGCGCCCACCGCGACGCGCTTTCGGAAGAGAGCCGCGACCGGCTGGAGCGCAACCCGCTGCGCATCCTCGACAGCAAGGCCGCCGGGGACCGCGCGCTCATCGCCGATGCGCCGGGGATCGACAGCTTCATGAGCCTGGAAGCCGGGCAGTTCTTCGAAGCGGTGCAAAACGGCCTGCAAGCCTCTGGCGTCGCTTTCGAGCGCGCGCCTGCCCTGGTGCGCGGCTTTGATTACTACCGCCACACCGCGTTCGAGTTCGTGACCGACGCGCTGGGCGCCCAGGGCACGGTGATCGGCGGCGGGCGCTATGACGGGCTCATCGGCCTGATGGGCGGCCCGGAAACGCCCGCCGTGGGCTGGGCCGCCGGCATCGAGCGGCTGGCGCTGCTGGTCCCCGAGCCCAGACAGCCGGCCCCGGCAGTGGCCGTGATAGCGCCCGATGAAGCCGCAGGGCCGGCCGCGCTCAAGCTGCTCGCAGGGCTCCGCAAGGCCGGGGTCTCTGCCGATCAGGTCTGGCGCGGCAACCTCAAGCGGCGGCTGGAGCGCGCCTCCAAGGCCGGCGCACGGCTCGTGCTCATCATCGGCAGCGAAGAGCTGGCGGCGGATGAAGTGACCTTGAAGGATCTGGGCTCGGGCCAGCAGCGGCGGGTGGCGCTTTCCGAGGCGGTGACTGCGGTTGCGGCGCGGCTGGCGGGGGGCGGGCTGTGGGGCTGATCCCGGAGGCCCGCATCGCCCAGATCGAACGCCGGCACGCCGATCTTGCCGCTGAAATGGGCAATCCCGCCATCGCCGCTGAACGCTTCGTGCAGATTTCGCGCGATTATGCGGAGCTTACCCCGGTGGTGGAAGCCGCCGCCGAACTAAGGGCGCTGCGCGAGGAAGCCACGGCGCTCGAAGCCATGGCCGGTGATGCCGAAATGGCCGAGATGGCCGGTGAGGAGCTGGCCCGCATCGAGGCCGAGCTTCCGCAAGCCGAACGCGCGCTCGCGCTGAAGCTGCTGCCCCGCGACAGTGCGGACGCCAAACCCGCCATCCTGGAAATCCGCGCCGGCACCGGCGGCGATGAAGCAGCGCTTTTTGCCGGCGACCTGTACCGCATGTACGAACGCTATGCCTCCACGCGCGGCTGGCGGGTGGAGCTGATGTCGGCGTCGGCGGCAGATCTCGGCGGCTACAAGGAGGTTATCGCCAGCGTTACCGGCGAAGGGGTTTTCGCCCGGTTGAAGTTTGAAAGCGGGGTCCACCGCGTGCAGCGGGTGCCGGCCACCGAGCAGCAGGGGCGCATCCACACCTCGGCGGCCACAGTCGCGGTGCTTCCGGAAGCCGAGGAAGTGGATGTGGCGATCGAGGACAAGGACCTGCGGATCGATGTCTACCGCTCGTCCGGCCCCGGCGGCCAATCGGTGAACACCACCGACAGCGCGGTGCGGATCACCCATCTCCCCTCCGGGCTGGTGGTCATCCAGCAGGATGAGAAATCGCAGCACAAGAACAAGGCCAAGGCGATGAAGGTGCTGCGCAGCCGGCTCTATGATCTGGAGCGCAGCAAGGTGGACGCCGCACGCTCGGCCGACCGCAAGGCGATGGTAGGCTCCGGCGACCGCTCCGAGCGCATCCGCACCTACAACTACCCGCAAGGCCGGGTGACCGACCACCGCATCAACCTCACCCTCCACCGGTTGCCGGAGATCATCGAAGGCGGCGGGCTGGAAGAACTTCTGTCCGCGCTCATCGCGGAAGACGAGGCGGCCCGGCTGGCAGCGCTGGCGTGAGCGCCACAACCATTGCCGCTGCGTTGAAAGAGGCCAGCCGGCAGATCGAACGGCTGGATGCCGAAGTCCTGCTGGCCCATTTCCTTGGCACCGAGCGGCTGGCGCTGATGCTCACCCCCGACCGGCAGATCGAGGCCACAGGCTTTGCAGCGCTGGTGGCACGCCGGCTGGCAGGCGAGCCGGTGGCCCACATCACCGGCACCCGCGAATTCTGGTCGTTGCCCTTCCAGGTGTGCAGCAAGGTGCTGATCCCGCGCCCGGATTCGGAAACACTCATCGAGGCAGCACTGGCGCTGCCACCGCCCGGCCGCGTGCTCGATATGGGCACCGGCTCGGGCGCGCTGCTGCTGTCGGTTCTGCACGAACGCCCCGAAGCCACCGGGCTTGGCATCGATATCAGCGCCGATGCACTCGCCATCGCCGCCGCCAATGCAGACGCGCTGGGGCTGGCCGCCCGCGCCCGCTTTGCGCTCGGTGACTGGGGGCAGGGGCTGCACGAGAGCTTCGACCTCATATTGTGCAACCCGCCCTATGTGGAGGACGCAGCCGCCCTTTCGGTCGAGGTGCGCGACCATGAGCCGGCGCTGGCGCTGTTCGGCGGGGTGGACGGGCTGGACCAGTATCGCCGGCTGCTGCCCGGCCTGCCGGCGCTGCTGGCAGCGGGCGGGGCGGCGGTTCTGGAAATCGGCAACACCCAGGCGGCGGCGGTGCTGGCGCTTGCCGGTGCCGCCGGGCTTTCCGGCAGCATCCGCCGCGATCTGGCGGGGCGTGACCGGGCGCTCATCTTGCGCGTCGTGCCGGCAAGCGCGTAAAGCACTCGCATGGCAAGGCAGTATTTCGGCACGGACGGCATCAGGGGCCTCACCAACACCACGCCGATGACGGCCGCCATGGCCATGAAGATCGGCCAGGCCGCCGGCACCCATTTCCTGAACGGCGGCCACAAGCACCGCGTGGTCATCGGCAAGGATACCAGGCTTTCGGGCTATATGATGGAGTCCGCCCTCACCGCCGGCTTCACCTCGGTGGGGATGGACGTGACCCTGCTCGGCCCGCTGCCCACACCCGCAGTCGCCATGCTCACCCGCTCGCTCCGCGCAGATATCGGCGTCATGATCTCGGCCAGCCACAATCCGTTTCACGATAATGGCATCAAATTGTTCGGCCCCGATGGCTATAAACTGTCGGACGAGGCCGAAGCCGCCATCGAGGCGTTGATCGACAGCGATGTAGCGCTGGCCGCGCCTGCCGCCATCGGCCGCGCCCGCCGCGTCGACGATGCGCAGGGGCGCTATGTGCATTTCGCCAAATCCACCTTCCCCGAAACCCTGCGGCTGGACGGGTTGAAGGTGGTGATCGATTGCGCCCACGGCGCTGCCTATAAGGTGGCACCGGCCGCACTCTGGGAACTCGGCGCCGAAGTCGAGGCCATCGGGGTAAGCCCGGACGGGTTCAACGTGAACGCCGATTGCGGCTCCACCCACCCGCGCGCACTGCAGATGAAAGTGCTGGAAACCGGCGCCGACATCGGCATCGCGCTGGACGGGGATGCCGACCGGCTGATCATCGTCGATGAACGCGGACAGATCGTCGATGGCGACCAGCTGATGGCGCTGATAACGCTGGCTGCCGCCGAAGCCGGCACGCTGAAGGGCGGCGGACTTGTTGCCACCGTCATGTCCAACCTCGGGCTCGAACGGCTGCTCGCTTCGCACAGTCTCGCCCTGCACCGCGCAGCGGTGGGAGACAGGCATGTGCTGGAGATGATGCGCGCGCGCGGCTGCAACATCGGCGGCGAACAGTCCGGCCACCTGATCCTCGCCGATCATGCCACCACCGGCGATGGGCTGGTGGCGGCGCTGCAGGTGCTCGCCGGGCTGGTCCGCAGCGGCAAGCCGGCCAGCGAGATGCTGCACCTGTTCGATCCGCTGCCGCAGCTGTTGAAGTCGGTGCGCTTCACCGGCCAGCCGCTTGAAACGGCGCCGGTCAAAGCCGCCATCGCCGCTGCCGAGGCGCAACTGAATGGCACCGGCCGCCTGCTCATCCGCAAGTCCGGCACCGAGCCGGTGATCCGGGTGATGGCGGAAGGCGAGGACAAGGCACTGGTCAAATCGGTGGTGGAAAGCATCTGTGCGGCGGTGAAAGCAGCTTGATCGCCGGGCTCGATGTTCGTATTATGTTCCGTGCTTTCAGGAGGACCCCATGAGCATCGAATATATCACCATCGGCAGCAACGACCTCGATCGGTCGCGCAAATTCTATGCTGCGGTATTCGGCGCCATCGGCGGCGAACTTGCCGATGATTATCCGGGCATGACCTTCAGCTTCAAGCTGCGCAGTGGCCGGCTGGTCTGGGTGTGCAAACCGAACGACGGCAAGGCAGCGGTCCCGGCCAATGGCAGCATGCCGGGCTTCGGGTGCGAAACAACTGCCGAGGTCGATACGGCCTATGCAGCAGCGCTCGCAAATGGTGGCAGCGACGAAGGAGCACCTGGCCCCCGGCCGCTGTACGGGCCGGAATTCTACGGCGCCTATGTCCGCGATCCGGATGGCAACAAGATGAGCTTCGTGCTCGCTTCATGATGCGGCAGGCGCGGGTTCTGGTCGTAGCGGGTTCGGATTCAGGCGGCGGCGCCGGGCTTCAGGCCGATATCAAGACCATCACCTGTTTGGGCGGCTATGCGATGACTGCCGTCACTGCCGTCACCGTGCAGAACACGCTCGGGGTACAGTCGGTCTGGCCGGTACCGGCCGGCGTGGTGGCAGACCAGATGCGCGCATGCCTTGATGATATCGGCGCTGACGTGATCAAGCTCGGCATGCTCGGCTCGGCCGAAATCGCCGACGCTGTCGCCGATGTGCTGGCCGGCTGCGATCAGCCCTTGGTGCTCGATCCGGTGATGGTCGCAAGCTCCGGCGATCTGCTCGGCGATGAAAGCGTGCTGGAGGTGATTGTCCGGCGCCTGCTGCCGCGCGCCACTATAGCCACCCCCAATCTTGATGAGCTGCAGGCGCTGGTGGAAACCGAAGTGGAAGATGCCGCCGACCTGCTGCTGGCAGCGCAGGAACTGCTCGATCTCGGCCCCGCCGCAGTGCTCGCCAAAGGCGGGCACCTGAGCGGTGAAAGCGTGACCGACTGGCTGGTGTGGCGCGGCGGCCAGCGCGGCTTCACCGATCCGCGCATCGCCAGCCGCGGCAGCCATGGCACCGGCTGCACGCTGGCATCGGCGCTCGCGGTCTCCTTGGCGCAGGGGCTGTCGCGCGAAGATGCTGTTGCGCGCGCCCGCCGCTATGTGCGCCAGGCGCTGGAACGCGCGCCATGGCTGGGGCAGGGCGATGGGCCATTGGGCTTTTACCCGCTCGAACCATGATCGCAGAGCCATGATCGTCGGTGTGGATGAGGCCGGGCGCGGCCCCTGGGCCGGCCCGGTGGTGGCGGCAGCGGTGGTCCTCCCAGCCAGCGGCGCACCGATAGGGGTGGGAGACAGCAAGACATTAAGCCCCGCCCGCCGCACCGCGCTCGCGCTGGCCATCCGTGATTGTGCGCTGGTGGGGGTGGGGCAGGCCAGCGTCGCGGAGATCGACAGCCTCAATATCCTGCACGCCACGATGCTGGCCATGGAGCGCGCGGTGGAGGCGCTTGGCATCGCGGTGGACGAGGTGCTGGTGGATGGCAATCGGCTGCCGCGCTGGCACTGGCGGTCGCGCGCCATCGTGCGCGGCGATGCGCTGGTGCCCGCCATCGGCGCCGCCTCGATCATCGCCAAAACCGTGCGCGATGGGCTGATGGCCGGGCTGGACAGCGATTGCCCCGGCTATGGCTGGGCAAGGAACCAGGGCTATGGCACCCGCGAACACGCCCTCGCTCTGGCCGAACTCGGCGTTACCCCTCACCACCGGCGGAGCTTTGCCCCGGTGAAAGCGCGATTAGCGGCGCTTTGAGTCTTTTGGGCAACACCGCAAGGTCTGGGGGCTGTGGATAAGTTGGGACTCAACCCCTAGTGGGTACGGCAAGAGCTTGAGTCGTTTCCAAGCTATCCATTACAAGTATATGAATCTTCAAAAGGTCGTCATGGGTTGACCGCATGGAATCAGCTGATTCACAAAGGCCCTGAAGCTAGGCCTCGGGGGCAACATGCGCGCCAACAACGAACTGATCACCAACCGGATCATCATGGGGGACTGCATCGAGGTGATGCGCGGCATGCCCGATTGCTGTGTCGATCTGGTGTTCGCCGATCCGCCCTATAATCTGCAACTGGCGCAGGCGCTGCACCGGCCGGAAGGCTCCAAGGTCGCCGCTGTCGATGATGAATGGGACCAGTTTGCCAGCTTTGCGGCCTATGATGCATTCAGCCGCGCATGGCTGGCCGAGGCCCGGCGTATCTTGAAGCCCGATGGCGCCATCTGGGCCATCGGCAGCTATCATAATGTGTTCCGCATGGGGGCGGCAATGCAGGATGCCGGCTTCTGGCTGCTGAACGACATCATCTGGCGCAAGGCCAACCCGATGCCCAATTTCAAGGGCACCCGTTTCACCAACGCGCATGAAACGCTCATCTGGGCCTCGAAAAGCGACAAGAGCCGCTACACCTTCAATTATCACGCCATGAAGGCCATGAACGACGAGCTGCAGATGCGGTCGGACTGGCTGCTGCCCATCTGCACCGGCGGCGAAAGGCTGAAGACCGACGGGGTGAAATCCCACCCCACCCAGAAGCCGGAATCGCTGCTGTATCGGGTGCTGCTCGCCTGCAGCGAGCCGGGCGATCTGGTGCTCGATCCGTTTTTCGGCACCGGCACCACCGGCGCTGTCGCCAAGCTGCTTGGCCGGCGCTGGATCGGCATCGAGCGTGAACCGCGCTATGTGGCGGTGGCGGAGGAGCGGATTGCCGCCCTGCTGCCTCTGGAGGGCGGCACCATGGCCATTTCGCAGGGCAAGCGCGCCGAGCCGCGCATCGCCTTTGGCGCGCTGGTGGAAGCCGGGCTGGTTCGCCCCGGCACGCGGCTGTTCGCCGGTGGCCGCCGCCATGTGGCGGAAGTGCGCGCCGATGGTTCGCTCGCCATGGGCGCCCGCACTGGCTCCATCCACCAGCTTGGCGCCGCCGTGCAGGGGCTGCCCAGCTGCAATGGCTGGACCTTCTGGCATGTGGAGGCTGAAAACGGCGCGCTGGAGCCCATCGATGCCCGCCGCACCCGCTACCGGGAGGCGCTCGGCGTTGCCGCCTGAGCCG
>JBBQIP010000007.1:0-26047 GCA_038325045.1 Sphingomonadales bacterium | reverse complement strand
CTCGGCCACCGGCCGGTCGCGGGTCCAGAAGAACCCGGCCGCGATAAGCGCCACAAAAGCAATGGATAGTGCCAGCAGACGGCGCATATGCTCCCCTCTTCCTGACCCGGCGCCTTCCTACACAGGCTCAGCGCCCGGTGGCAATCGCCCGCAGCATCCGCAACTGCCGCCCCGCCGTGCCGCGCGGGGCACGCGCACGGCCCGCCGCCGCATCCCGCGCATCGCGCACGCCCATCACCGCCAGCCCCAGCAGCGGCCGTAGCGGCGGCGGCACCCGCCCGGCCGGCAGCGCCTCCCCCACTGCCCAGCACCGCCCCAAGGCCGCCGCCAATTCCGGGGGCAGTTCCGGGGCACCGCCAAGCACATGGCCCGCTAGCGTGAACAGCCGCGCGGCGCCCTCGGCCTCGGCTGTGCGCAGTTCCGCTTCCCCCACATCCTCTGCCAGCCGGGCCTCCCAGCGCTCGGTCAACCCGGCCAGTGCCACTCCGCTTATGCCGGCTGGCAGCAACAGGGCAGCGGCGGCGGCAAGGTGCGGCTCCGCCGGCGCCGGCGCGCTGTCGAGCCGTGCCAGCGCCTCGCGCCACCAGGCCAGGCGGATGGCGCCGACCAGTGGTTCGGATACGCTGGCCGGCACTTCGGCCAGCACCCGGTCCAGCGCGAACAACGCCACCAGCGCCGGGCGCACGGGCTCTGGCGCATGGAGAGTGGCCAGCCACATCTCGCGGTCGGCGCTCTTCAGCGCCTCTTCCGGCGCCTGCGCGCTCATCTGCCGGGCGTGGCTGCCAGATCGGCGAGTATGGCATCCTCTACAGCGGTGAACGCCGATACCAGATGCGGCACCTTCAAGGGGTCTTCCGAAGTACCGGTGAGCAGATACACCAGCACCCGCCCGCCCGCCTGATCGACCCACAAGCCGCCCAGCAGGCCGTAAGCCTCCCCCAGATGCCCGAACCAGCGCGCCCCGGGCACCGGCTGGTCGGTGGCGCCCACCACCCCTGAAAGGCATTGCGGGCCGGCGCCGTAGCAAAGCATCTGGCCGTCATAGCTATCCCCCGGCACCGCGCCGCCGGCCTGCCAGCGCGGCGCCTTCATCCGCTCAACCGTTTCCGCGCGGAGCAGCCGCACCCCGTCCACCTCGCCGCCGCGCAGCAGCAGCCGGCCGATCTTCGCCAGCCCGAGCGCCGAAATCCGCAAGCCGCCCTGCGGGCCGAACAGCGTGCCGTTGCTGCCGGGGCGATAGGCCTCCAGCGCACAGGCCGGCGCCGCGCGCACCGGGCAGGCCGGTCGCACTCCCAAATTTGCGTCCACCTGCGCCACCCACGGCCCGGCAGGGTTCCAGGCGGTTTCGTCCCGTCCCTTTCGGTAAAGCACAGCCCCGGCGCGCACCGCTGCATCGCTCGCCCCCTGCCAGTTGTAGCCGGCATCGAGGCTCAGAGGCTCCAGCACCAGCCGGCGCATCAGCCGGTCGAACCGCTCGCCGGTGGCCGCTTCCATCACGCTGGCGATGATGCCGTAGTTGAGGTTGGCATATTCAAACCGCCCGCCCGGCGCCGCCGCCTGCCAATGGGCGGGCGTGATCGCGGATTCGAGGCTGGCTTCGAGCGGAAAGGCATAGCCCGGCCCATCGCTGACCGACGATGTGTGCGACAGCAGCATTGCGAGTGTGACCGGTACCTCGGGGTGCGCGGGGTTGCGCAGCCGCCAGCCCAACCAGTCCGAAACATCGCGGTCCGGGTCCAGCGTGCCGGCCTCCACAAGCCGCCACACGCCGATTGCCACCACCAGCTTGGAGATGGAGGCCACCCGCATCGGCGTATCGGGTGCCAGCCGGCGCTCGCCCATCACCGCATCGCCGTACGCTTCTGCGCGCACCACGCCTTCTGCATCTGCCACCACCACCGCCAGCCCGGCCAGCCCCGCGGTCTGCGGCGTCTGGCCGGCCACCAGCGCTGCCAGCCCGGAGCCGAGGGCGGGGCCGGCAAGCAAGGCTGCCAGAAGAAGCGCGCGCACGATCATCGCCGGCAGGATTGGACCGGCGCTCCCGCCGAGGCAAGGCCCGGATGGCGGCTGCCGTTCCGGCTTGTGCTGCTTGCCGGCGCCGGGTGCCGCCCCCATATTCCAACCATGAGTGTTGCTTTTACCCGCGAGGAAGATGCCGAAGCCGTGGCGGCAAACCTGCCCGACCGGCCGGTCCCTTCCCACCCCAATCTGGTTACCGCTGCCGGCCTTGCCGCAATCGAGGCGGCGCTGGCCGCTGCCCGCGCGGCGCAGGCAAAGGCCCTTGCAAGCGCCGGGCTGGCCGCCGACCGCACCCCCATGGCACAGGCCACCCGCGAGCTGCGCTACTGGTCCGCCAGGCGCGCATCTGCACAGCTGGTGGAAACGCCGGTGGCATCCAGCACCGTGGTATTCGGCAGCCGGGTGGAGATAGAGCGCGTCGACGGGCGCCGGCAGCGCTGGCATATCGTGGGAGACGATGAGGCCGATCCCGCCAAAGGCAGCGTGTCCTGGGTTTCCCCGCTCGCCCGGGCGCTCACCGGCAAGCAGGTCGGTGAGACGGTGCGTATCGCTGGCGAAGAGGCCGAGATACTCGCCATCGGCTGAACGGGCATGCGCGGGATCATCACTTTCCTGCTTCTGGCAGCGGCCCTGGTTGCGGGGCTGGGCGCAGCCCTGCGCTGGGCGCGCGCCCACCCGGAGCAATTGCCATGGACGCCTTTGGCACTAACGCAGCCGATCGGGCCGTTCACAGGCCGGAAACTGGCCGGACTTGCGGGCGAAAGCAGCCTTTGCCTTGCCCTGCTGGAGGCTGCCGGAACGCCTTACCGGCTGCTCCCGCCACGGCAGGCCGGCGCCTGCGGCTATGCAGACGGGGTGATGGCAACCGCCGCTGCGGCCAAGGCCATGCCGCTGCAGCCAGGCTCACCTGCCATGCGTTGCCCGGTCGCCGCCGCCCTCACGCTATGGCACCAGCGTATCGTCCAGCCGGCGGCGGCGCAGTATCTAGGCAGCGCGGTGGTCGCGGTCGATCACTACGGCACCTATGCGTGCCGCACCATCGCCGGCGGCGAGCGGCCGAGCGAGCACGGCGGTGCCAATGCGATAGACATTGCCGGCTTCCGCCTGGCAGATGGCCGGCGGATCACGGTCGCTGCCGGTTGGGGCGGAACCGGCGCCGAAGCCGGCTTTCTGCATGCCGTGCGCGACGGCGCGTGCCGGTTGTTCGCAACCACCCTGTCGCCCGATTACAACGCTGCCCATGCTGACCATCTTCACCTCGACATGGCAGCCCGTGGCGGGAGCTTTTGCCGCTAGCCGCCCCCTCCCCCCTTGCCAATCACGGCGACTTGGGCTGCAAGCGGGCAGCCATGATCGACTTTTACCTTGCAACGGCGGTTCTCATCGCCGTCACCCTCAACCACCGCCGGCCGCTGGTGCGTGCGCTCGGCCGGATCGCGGCGGCGCTCGCCCTTTCGCTCATCGCCAGCTCCATCCTGCTCGCCAATCTTGATGGCACCTTTGACCGCGCGGGCGGCGTGCGGCCGTGGGTGCTGAATATCGAGGCGGTGCTCGCCATCACAGCCGCCGGTGCGCTGTTCTGGACGGTGCCGTTCGTCATGCGCGAGCCCGAGAGCGCGCCGCTGCCGCTCACCGGCAGCGCTCAGCGCTACGGCCAGATCAACCGCCTGCTCCACTGGAGCGCGGCCGCCCTGATAATCGCCGCCGTGCCCATGGGACAGTTCGTGGCGGTGCTGGCCCCGCAGGCGGGGGAACGCGCCGGGTTTCTTGCTGTGCATATGGCCATTGGCGCGGCGGTGTTCCTGCTGGTGGCGGCGCGGATGGTCGTGCGGCTGGCCAGCCCGGCGCCGTCGGTCCCGGTGCCGGCAATGGCCGCGCACGCCGCGCTTTATGCGCTGCTCATCGCGCTCTGCCTCACCGGTTTTGCGCTCGCGCCGTCGCCGGTGCAGCTTTATGGGCTCGGCTTCCCGCGGTTGCCGCCTTCGGTTCTGGCAGAGGCGCTTCACCGCCTCTGGCTGCCGGTGCTGCTCGCGGCGCTTTTCGCGCTCCACCTCGCCGGCGCCCGCACCTCCATACGGCGGATGGCGCGCTAGAGCACAAGTGCTGCGCACTGGCGCACTGGCAACTTCGCCCGCGCCGCCCCACATTGGCGTCCATGGCAATCCAGATTCGCACCAGCCTTGCCGAGCCGGAGACGGACCAGGCCTTCGTACCGCACCGCCCGGCCCGGCCCGAAAAGTCCGAGGGCGGGCGGCCGTTCGTGCTCGCCTCCGAATATCAGCCGGCGGGCGACCAGCCGGCGGCAATCGAGGCGCTGGTGGGCGATGCCAATGCCGGTGAACGCAGCCAGGTGCTGCTGGGCGTTACCGGATCGGGCAAGACCTTCACCATGGCCAAGGTTATCGAGGCGGTGCAGCGCCCGGCGCTGGTGCTGGCGCCCAACAAGATTCTGGCCGCCCAGCTATACGGCGAATTCAAGAGCTTCTTCCCCGAAAACGCGGTCGAATATTTCGTAAGCTATTATGATTATTACCAGCCCGAAGCCTATGTGGCGCGCTCTGACACCTATATCGAGAAGGAATCGAGCGTAAACGAAGCCATCGACCGGATGCGCCACGCCGCCACAAGGTCGCTGCTGGAACGCGATGATGTGATCATCGTCGCCTCGGTATCCTGCCTGTACGGTATCGGCTCGGTGGAAACCTATTCGGCGATGACCTTTTCGCTCAAGAAGGGCCAGACGGCGGACCAGGCGGAGATCGTCCGCAAGCTGGTGGCGCTCCAGTACAAGCGCAACGAGATGAGCTTCCAGCGCGGCAATTTCCGGGTGCGCGGCGATAATCTGGAGCTGTTCCCCTCGCATTATGACGACAGCGCCTGGCGGATCAGCTTCTTCGGCGATGAAATCGAGGCGATCACCGAGTTCGACCCGCTTACCGGCCAGAGCATCGCCAAGCTGGATTTCATCAAGATCTACGCCAATTCGCATTACGTGACCCCCGGCCCCACGCTGAAACAGGCCAGCGAAGCCATTCGACACGAGCTGACCGAGCGGCTGAAGGAGCTGAACGCCGAAGGCAAGCTGCTGGAATCGCAGCGGCTTGAGCAGCGCACCAATTTCGATCTCGAGATGATTGCTGCCACCGGCAGTTGCGCGGGCATCGAGAATTACAGCCGCTTCCTCACCGGCCGCCTGCCCGGCGAGCCGCCACCCACGCTGTTCGAATATCTGCCTGAAAACGCCATGCTGTTCATCGATGAGAGCCATGTGACAGTGCCGCAGATCGGCGGCATGTCGCGCGGAGACCACAGGCGCAAACTGACGCTCGCCGAATATGGCTTCCGCCTGCCCAGCTGCATCGACAACCGGCCGCTGAAGTTCGAGGAGTGGGAGGCGATGCGCCCGCAGACGGTGTTCGTGTCCGCCACCCCCGGCCCCTGGGAGATGACCGAAACCCAGGGCGCCTATGTGGAGCAGGTGATCCGCCCCACGGGCCTTGTCGATCCGCCGGTCAGCATCCGCCCGGTGGAAGACCAGGTGCAGGACCTTATCAACGAAGCGCGCGGCGTGGCGGCGGCGGGCTACCGCACGCTGGTGACCACGCTCACCAAGCGCATGGCGGAGGATCTGACCGAGTTTCTGCACGAAGCCGGGCTACGGGTGCGCTACATGCATTCGGATGTGGAGACGCTGGAGCGGATCGAACTGATCCGCGACCTCAGGCTCGGCGTTTATGATGTGCTGGTGGGCATCAACCTGCTGCGCGAGGGCCTGGATATTCCCGAATGCGGGCTGGTGGCGATATTGGATGCAGACAAGGAGGGCTTTCTGCGCTCGGAAACCTCGCTCATCCAGACCATCGGCCGCGCCGCCCGCAATGTGGACGGCCGGGTGATCCTCTATGCCGATCGCATTACCGGCAGCATGGAACGCGCCATGGCCGAGACCGACCGCCGCCGCACACGGCAGGAGGCCTATAACCTTGAGCATGGCATCACGCCCGCCACCATCAAGCGCGACATCGCCGATCTGCTCGCCGACACCAGCCAGAAGGACGGGCTGATTGTCGATACCGGTGATGCGGAAACGCCGCACCTCGTGGGCCATAATCTGAAGGCCTATATCGCTGACTTGGAAAAGCAGATGGCCGCCGCTGCTGCCGATCTCGAGTTCGAGACCGCAGCGGCGATTCGCGACCAGATCCGCCGGCTTGAAGCCGATGATCTGGGCCTGCCCGCGCCCGGCGGGCCGAAGGGGCGCAGCATGGGCGGGGCGCCCGGCACCCGCACCACACGCTTTGAAAAGATGAAGAAAAAAGCCGCCAGCCGCCGTTGAGCCGGCCCGGTTTCAGCTTTGCCGCTGTGGGTCAGCGCAACCGCCGATCGGTTCAGGCGATAGCCGTGGTGCGGCGGCGGCGCATTGTGGCACCAACCAACCCAAAGCCCGCGATCAGCATCGCCCAGCTCGATGGCTCGGGCACAGCGCCTGCGAGGTCAGTGAACACCAGCAAATCCTGCGAGCCGCTATTCACGCCGGCATCGCCATTGCGGAGCGACCTGATGCCCTGTGCCAAAGGCCCACTGCCATCAAGTTGTGACAGCCAGCTCTGCGCGAGATTGAACACCGCCGAATTGCTCGATTGCTGAAAGAAGATGTTGCCGCTCGCGAGATTGAGCGAATTCTGCGCCGATTCCTGCGCGATTTCCCAAATCGCCACCTGAAAGGCGCCAGCCTGTAGCGAGGTCATGGCAGCACTAAACCCTCCGGTTGGCGCAAACCGACCGAAAAGCTCAGCAATCTGAAGTGCTTTTGTGCGTCCAATACCGCCAAGGCTATTGGCACCGTCTGAAAGCGGTACAAGGTTATAGGTCTGATTGGTTTGGACAAATTGCTGCGGTTCAACGCAAAAAGCGACGAAAATATCGGTAGCAGTGCCGCCAAGCAGGTCCGTCAATGACGTGCCGCCAGTCTGACGCAACTCAAAGCGCCCGATATCGAGCAAAATGTTACTTTCCGTTGCAGCCGGTCCACCGCTGAATGTGCCTCTAATTTGAAGAGGCGTGGGCAAAATTCTCAAATAGGTTGCGTTAACTGTAGTAGTTGCAGATGCCGCACTGGCCCAAACCGTGGCCGCAACCATCGCTACCGAAAAAATATTAACGCGCACCATTTGTCTCCCGGGCTATCAGTCCGATGCGACTACGCGGTTGAAATCCTATTGTTAATAGGGATTGCATAATTTGATGTTCAGATAAGTTAACCAATGCAAATCCGCACTGTTTCGCCCATAAACACAGGGTCGTTTTGCCCGGCCAATCTTCTCCAGCCATATCCTGCCAAGGCCGCCCTGCCTGCCATCCAGTCGCGCCAACCGATCCAGTTGCCGAAGCTGCTCCACAGACAACCGCCGCTGCCGGGACGCGCGCTGCTGCGCTTCACCATCGAGACCTGCCGAAGCCGGGCGTGTAGCCGCGCTCCGCTCAGCTATAGGCGATCCAGCGGCCCAGTGCGGCCACCGCCAGCCAGGCGGCGAGCGACAGAGCGGCCGAGAGCCGGCTCCAGCGGCCGAGCCGGTGGAAGGCCACGGCATTGGCCAGCGCCAACAGGATGACCAGCAGCTTGGTGCGGAACACCGTAGAGCTGGCCAGCGCGCCTGCATCGGCGGAGAACAGCAGCGCGCCGGTGGCGATGAGCAGCGCCAGCCCGGCCAGCGCATAGGGAGTGAGCGCGCGCCGCACGGCAGCCGCCTGCAACCCCGGCAGCGCGCCAAGAATAGCCAGATCGACAACGCCGATGCCGCCGACCAGCAGCACCAGCCCCAGCAGGTGGAGCGTGTTGACGAGCGGATAGACCGGCCCGCCGGCCCAGCCGGTCAGCCCCGAAGCTTCGAGCCAGGCAATGACAGCGGCGAGCAACTCAGCGCAGTTCGATGGTCTTGCCGTCGACAGTCACACGCTCGATCCGCATCTCATTAGTGCCGTCGCGGCGCGGAAAGCCTTCGAGCGTTACATTCTTGGCCGCTTCGAGCGCCGCCTTGGTCAGCCCGCGACCCTCCATCCGCGCCACCGGCGCCAGCACCACCGCCCAGGGCTTTCCGCCCCAGCTCACCTCGGCAGTGCCGTGCGGGTTGCTGCATTGGACCGCGCGCAGAGCGGCGGTGAGTTTGATGGGCTTTTCAGAATCGTAGCTGCTCCAGCCATGATGGGCGCTGGCCGCCGCCGGCACCATCAGGGCCAGCAGCAAGGGAGCGAAATAGCGGCGCATGTCTCTTTCCTTTCAAAGGGGATTGGACGTTGAAGGGGCTCCTGCTGTGGCCTAGCATCGGTGGCGGCGACGGCGCTGGCAAGCCCGAAGGCGATCAGATGGCGCAGCCGATGCCGGCGCGCACCAAACCGGATACCAGCGCCGGATCGCGCTGCTCGAGAGCGCTGGGGAAACAGCTGCGCCAGTTGGCAGCATACCGACGAGCGCATCGCCCAAGGCATGAGGCTGCGGTGGCGCGTCCGTTCTCAGTATATCGGCTCGCAAGCAATACCGTCAGCATCGCCGTCCATCTCGATGCGATAGCCGGGTTCACCTCTATGCATTGGAGCAGCGCCTGCTGCGTAAGCCGAATTGCAGTCGGAAAAATAACGGTCCGGACGAACCGGCGCGGCACCAAGGCCCGCAATGTCATCTTTTTTTAGATCAGGCAGCTGATTCCGCTTCTCACCACTTCAGCAACCAGAGCGGGGTCGCGTTGGTCGGAGAGTGTCCGTCCTATGTCCTCAAGCCGCATCCGGCCGATCCTGTCGCCGTTCAGCCGGACAAGCTGGTCCAGTTGGCGCAGCTGGCTGCCGGACAAGCGAGCAGCCAACCGGTCGCCCATGCACCGTGCCTGGGTTTGCGGCAAACCAACTTCGACCAGCCTTCGCTCGATACGTTGCGAGGGAGAGGCGCAGCCTGCCACCAGCAAGCCCAAGGCAACAAAGGGAAGGCCAAGCTTCATTCCGTATCCTCCTGCGGCAACTCATGCCTCGCCAAGCATTGCCTGCAAAGCTATTGAGCGGACATGAACACGGACATCAATTTCTGGCAGGGGCTGCTGGTTGCAGCCTTGGTTGTGGCGGTGATGGAGGTGGTTGCCATCGTCTCCCACAAATGGGTGATGCACGGCTTTCTCTGGAGCCTGCACAAATCCCACCATGAGCCGCGCGAGGGCATGTTCGAGAAGAACGACTGGTTCGGCGTGGCGGGGGCGGTTCCGTCCATCATCCTGCTGGTCTGGGGCACCGGGTGGGACAAGCCGATGCTCACTGCCATTGGCGCCGGCATCACCGCCTATGGGGCCATTTACTTCGGCTTTCACGATGTGCTGGTGCACCGCCGGGTGAAGCACGGCTGGAACCCGCAAATCCCTTATCTGAAGCGCATGGTGCAGGCGCACCGGCTGCACCATGTGGTCGAATCGAAGCATGGCACGGTGAGCTTCGGCTTTCTCTGGGCGCCGCCGGTTCGCGTCCTCCTCGCCCAGCTCGAAGCCTCGGGGGCCGGCAAGCTGCGCTCCAACAAGCTGGCCCGCGACATGGCGGTAAGCGAAGTCGAGGTTTAGCTGGCCGGAGCCGGTGCGGGCGCCACCCGCGCCAGCAGGGCGAGCACCGGCGCAAGCGACCGGTCGGGAGCTTCCTCCATCGGGATATGCCCCACACCGTCTAGCACGGTCACCCGCGCATCTGGCAGCCGCTCGGCAAACCAGTCTGCCACCGAAACCGGGATCAGCCGGTCCTCCCGCCCCCAGATGATCGCGGTTGGCACACTGAGGCTGCGCAACGCGTCGCCGTCTGCGGGTTCGCTATACTGGCTGAACCGGGTGAGCGTGGCATCGCGGTTGCCGGGGTAGAGCAGCAGCTCCCAATAACGATCGACCATTTCAGGTGTCACGATCGATTCCACCGAAACCGACTGGCGCAGCGACCGGTCGATGATCCAGCGCGGCGTCACGCTCGCCAATATGTCGCGCGCCAGCGGCACCCGGGCAAGGTAGAAGCCCAGCGGCGGCTTGCTGCCCCGGGGTTGCGGCTGGCCGCTGGCATCGACCAGCACCAGCCCGGCCAGCTGCTCCGGGTGCGCCAGAGCATAGCGCCACGCCACGCCGCCGCCCATGGAATTGCCGCCGAGCACAAAGCGCGTGAGCCCGAGATGCGCCACCACAGCGGCGGTATCCTTCACATAGGCATCGGCGGTGTACTGGCCGTCGCCAGCCGGGCCGGTTAGGCCGTGCGCCGGAAAATCGAAGCTGATGACCCGGTATCCGCGCGCCACCAGCCGCGCCCGCCAAGGCTCCCAGGTTTGCAGCGAGGCGTTGGACCCGTGCAGCAGCACGACCGGAAAACCGGCGCGCGGCCCCTCATCGCGCAGATGGATTATGGTGCCGGGCAGCACGCCGACAAATTGCGAGGCCTGGGTGCCATATTTGGCACGCATCGCCGCGCCGTCGCGGTCCGGCACCCGGGCGGCGAACAGCAACACTGCCACCAGCGCCAGTAACCCGCCCAGCGCCAGGCCCAGCCGGCGCAGCCACTTGCCCATATCCTTGTCCCTCAGAGCGCTTCGAACCGCACCGGCAGCCCGTCCTTGGGCCGCGGGATCGGGAACATCTGGAAATCCCCGCTGGCGCCGTCAAGCACGATCCGGTGGCTTTGCAGCGTGGTGAAGAAAAACGCCTTCACCTGCATATAGGCAAAGTGCAGGCCGAGGCACATGTGTGCGCCGCCGCCGAACGGCACCCAGGCATATTTATGCCGGCCGCGCGAATTTTCAGGCAAAAACCGGTCCGGGTCGAACCGCTCCGGATCCGGCCACACATCGGCCAGCCGGTGGGTGAGCATCGGGTTGATGCCGATATGGCTGCCGGCCGGCACATGGTGGTTCATGAACACGAAATCCTTCACCGCCCGGCGCGGGATGGCCGGCACCGGCGGGATCAGCCGCAGCGCTTCCTTGAACACCCGCTCGGTCACATCGAAATCACCCAGCGCCTCATAGGGCAGCGTGCCGCCGCTGCGCGCCGCCACAGCCTTTATCTCGGCGCGCATCGCCTCCTGCCATTCCGGGTGCAGGCCCAGAAACCACACCATCGAGGACATGGATGAGGTGATGGTGTCGTGCGCCGCCATCATCAGGAAGTTCATATGGTCGATGATCTCCTGCTCGCCCAGCAGCTCGCCATTCTCGTCGCGCGCCTTGCAGACATGGGTAAAAATGCTGTCATCGGTCGCGCTGCGCCGGCCCGGAATCTCACGGCCGAACACTTCGCACAGGTAGCGGCGGCCCTCCACTCCCCGGCGCATCGCGGTGAACGGCAGCGGCACCCGCACTACCCCCACCGATGCCAGCACCATGTCCATGAACGCCTTGTTGATGCGCTTGGCCTCCGGCCCCCAGGGCACGCCCAGAAAGCTGGTAGCGGCAAGATCAAGCGTGAGCGCCTTTATTGCAGGGTAGAATTTGAAGCCGCCCCGGGTGGCCCAATCGGCAGTGCCGCGCTCGATACCCTCCAGCAGCCCGCCCAGATAATGCTGCATCGGCTCCGTCTTGAAGGCCACTTGCAGGGTCTTGCGGTGCACCCGATGCTCCTCGAAATCCATGAGCATCAGCCCGCGCGGGAACAGCTGGCCCAGAATCGGGTTCCAGCCCAGCTCCGACGAAAAGACCCGGTCACGGTCGAAAAGCACCAGCTCATTGGCTTCGGGGCCCACCATGGTTACCCCCCAGCCGCCGAAATCCTGGCGGCGGAAGATCCGCCCGTGTTTCTCGACCAGCTCGGTGGAGCGGCCCAGCGGATCGCGCAGGAAACGGATAGTGCGCAGCATCCGGAACCGCACCGGGTCCATGCCCGGCAGATGCGCGAAATCGGCAAAACCCGGCTCGGGCAGCGTGGCAGGTGTAAAGTCAGTCTGGGTCTGCGGCGCGTTCATGGTCATGTCTCTTTCGAAGCGGACCGGAGGGCATTTGAAAGTACGGATTGCGAATACGCAAAATCTGTCGCGGCAGCAAGCGGAACAGGTAGCTTCCCCCCGCCCGTCTAGCTGCTATTGACGGATTGGTGGACTTCGATCTCATCCTCGCAGGCGGCGGCCTCGCCAATGGCCTGGTCGCGCTGCGCCTGTCCCAGCTCAAGCCGCGCTTGCGCGTGGCACTGGTGGAAGCCGGGCCGGCGGTAGGCGGCAACCACACATGGTCGAGCTTTGCCGAGGACCTGACGCCGGAGCAGCAGCGCTGGACCCGGCCGCTTTTCCGGTCGCAGTGGGACCGTTATTCCATCCGCTTTCCCGATCATGGCCGCACTATCGAGCAAGGCTATGGCAGCATCCCTTCCGAAGCGCTGGCAGAGGCGGTGGCGGCGGCCTTGCCTCCCGCCCATATCCTCACCAGCTGCCCGGTGGTGGCGCTAACGCCCACCAGTGTAACGCTGGCAGACCAGCGGGTGCTGAGCGCGGCGGCCGTGATTGATGGTCGCGGACAGGGGCCGACCAAGGCGCTCGACCTCAGATGGCAGAAATTTCTGGGGCAGGAAGTGGAGCTGGCCGAGCCGCACGGGCTGGACGGGCCGGTGATAATGGATGCCACGGTGTCGCAGTTCGATGGCTACCGCTTCATCTACCTGCTGCCCTTCGGCCCGCGCCGGTTGCTGATCGAGGACACCTATTTTTCCGATGGCCGCGATCTCGCGCCCGATCTGCTGCGCCGCCACATCGCCGATTATGCGCAGGCCCAAGGCTGGACCATAACGGCCCTGCTGCGCGAAGAGGCCGGCGTGCTGCCGCTGGGGATCGGCGGCGATATCGAGGCCTTTTGGAACGAGGGCGAGCCTGGGGTGCCACGCGTTGGACTGCGCGCCGGGCTGTTCCACCCGGTTACCGGCTACAGCTTCCCGGATGCGGTGGCGGTGGCAGACCTGATTGCCGGGCTTGAACGCTTCGATGCCGCGACCATCCATGATGCCGTTCGAGCGCACAGCATCGCCACCTGGAACCAGCGCCGGATGTACCGGGTGCTCAACCGGATGCTGTTCCTGGCAGCGCAGGACGAGGAGCGCCGCACCATATTGCAGCGCTTCTACCAGCACCCCGATGCGCTGGTCGGCCGTTTCTATGCCGCCCGGCCAAAGCTGTCGGACTGGCTGCGGATCCTCTCCGGCAAGCCGCCGATTCCGGCCAGCCGCGCGCTGAAAACGCTGGTCGGGTACGAGCTAGGCCGCCGCCAGGCATGACCGATGTGCTCAGCCATGCCCGCACCTCGATCGAGCGCGGATCGAAGAGCTTTGCGCTGGCCGCGCGGCTGTTCGATGCGCCCACCCGCGACCGTGCGATGCTGCTCTATGCCTGGTGCCGGCATACCGATGATGTGATCGACGGGCAGCTGCTGGGCGAAGGCCGCAACGACGATACCCGCCCGCCTGCCGAGCGGCTGGCCGAAGTGGAGCATCTTACCGCCCGCGCGCTCGCCGGCCAGCCGGAGGGCGACCCGGCCTATGCAGCACTGGCAAGGGTGGTGGCCGAAACCGGCATGCCGCACCGCTACCCGCTCGACCTGATCGAGGGCTTCCGGATCGATATGGAGGAACGGCCCTTCCACACTTTCGCGGATACGCTCACCTACAGCTATCATGTGGCCGGCTGCGTGGGGGCGATGATGGCGGTCGTGATGGGGGTAAACCCGTCTGACCGGGCCACGCTCGACCGCGCATCGGATCTCGGCATCTCGTTCCAGCTGAACAATATCGCCCGCGATATCGTGGAGGATGCGATGAACAGCCGCCGGTACCTGCCCGATGACTGGCTGGCCGATGTGGGGCTGGCGCCGAACAGCTTTGCCTTCCCCGCAAACCGTCGCAAGCTGTTCCGGCTGCTGATCAGGCTGGTCGATGCGGCCGAGGACTATGAGGCATCGGCGCGCTTCGGCACCCCCGCGCTGGGCAACCGCGCTGCATGGGCGGTGCTGGCGGCGGCCGGAATCTATGGCGGCATCGGCCGCAAGCTGCGCGATGCCGGGCCGGAAGGGCTGGACAGCCGGATGCGCACCACGCTGCCTGAAAAGCTGCGCGCGGTGAGCCTGGCGGCGGTGCAAACCCTTGGCCGCAAGCAGCGCTGGGGCACGCCGCCGCCGCGCGAAGGGCTGTGGACGATGCCGGACTGAGCCGCCCGACCGCGGCGCTGGCGGTCCAGCTCAGCTATTGGCGGCGAATTGCTCGGACACCCGGCGCAGCCAGGCCATCATCGCCTCATTGGCGCTGTCGGAAAGCGCAATCCATGTCCGCCGCGCGTCCATGGGGTCGGTCGCCCGCACAAAGATGCCGGCTTCGGTAAGGCTGCGAATCCAGCGCAGTGCGGTGGTGGTGGGCACGGCAGAAGCAATGCAGAGGCTGGATACCGAAACCTGAGAACCTTCGAGGCGTGCGGCCGAAAGGTCGAGCAGCATGTCCCAGGCCGGATCGGCAAAGATTTCGGCCGGGAAATGCCGGTCGCGGTCGCGGCGCAGCTTGATCAGCCGCCGCACCAGCCGCACATCGACAGCTGCCGGAACCGCGCCGGGCTCGCGGGTCTGTTCGGCGGCCAGCTTCGCGAGCGCCTGGGCTATGCGCGAAGCCTCGATTGAGAGCGCGTTGATGAGCGCGGGACCATCGCTGCGCTCGCGGAAACTAGGCTGTTGCCTATCGCAAACCCGTTGAAGAATAGCGGCAACAGTTTCTACGCTGTCCTCCGGAAACACCAGAGCGTCTGCTCGTTCGGAAAGTGTGGGCGGAGTTCCCACAACGTGCATCACTACCATTGGAAAGCCCTTTAGGGCTAGCGCGGCCTCAGGACCGTCACCACTAACAACCAGACAATCAACGCCATTATCGTCGCTTTTATAGGGCACTTTCACCCAATTTGGTCCATTTTGAGGTAGATCAGGCCTATCGCTAATTATTCGCAACTTTGCCTGCATACCAGACTGGTCGTATTTCATAATTATGCCCCGGTTTTGATAATCATTATGGAGACAACTTAGCTTACTGCCTAGATGGATAGTTTCTAAACAAGAGGAGGTCTATTCAACAATTGTAAAACAATCAAATTACTAACAAATAATTTATTTACATTTAGGATGACAATGTCTGCCCGTCCGGCAAGATCACTCCCGGTACTTCCAGGCCTGATCGGCGAAAGCCGGTCAATGCTGGCGATCCGGCGCGAAATCGACAAGGTGGCGGACAGCCGTGCCTCGGTGCTCATCACCGGCCCCTCCGGATCGGGCAAGGATGTGGCGGCCCAGCTGCTGCACCAGACCAGCCGCCGCGCCAGCGCACCTTATGTGGCACTCAACTGCGCGGCAGTGGCGGCCGATCTGCTGGAAAGCGAGATGTTCGGCCATGAAGCCGGCGCATTCACCGGTGCCGCAAAGGCCCGCGCCGGCCGGTTCGAGGCAGCGAATGGCGGCACCCTGTTCCTGGATGAAGTGGGGGACATGGCGCCGGCGATGCAGGCCAAGCTGCTGCGCGCACTGGAGACCCGGGTGGTCGAGCGGGTGGGCGGCATGATCCCGATCAACGTGGATGTGCGGCTGGTCGCCGCTACGAGTGTCGATCTTCACGCTGCAATCGACCGCGGGCTGTTCCGTGCCGATCTGCTGTACCGGCTCGATGTCATCCGTATCGAGATGCCCGCCCTTGCCGAGCGGCCCGAGGATATTCCGCTGCTGGTCGCACATTTTTGCGACACGCTGGGCGGCGCCCCGGTTCGCTTCAGTGCGGATGCGCTGCAGCAGCTTATGGCCTATCCATGGCCCGGCAATGTGCGCGAGCTGAAAAACGTCGTGGAGCGCGCAAAGGCACAGTTTCCGGCCGAGCTCATCACGCCCAAAACCCTGCCGTGGCTGCTCCGGCCTCGCCCTGGCTGCCCGCGCCCGGCGGCGCTTGCCACGGCCCCGGCCACCCTGCCGGTGCTCGATCCCGGGGCGGCCATCGATCTGCGCCAGCTGCTCGCCGATCTGGAACAGGCCTATATCCGTGCGGCCCTTGCTGCCTGTGGTGGCACCGTGGCCGGCAGCGCCCGCCTGCTCGGCATGCAGCGCACCACGCTAATCGAAAAGATGCGCCGCCTGCACATCGTGGCCCGGGCCTGAGCTGCCCGGAACGCTACCGCGACACCAGCATCCACACGCCCATGGCTATCATCATCAGGTTCTCGGTGAGGGAAACAAAGCCCAGCGGCACGTTGGAGTTGCCGCCCACACAGGCGCAACGCAGCTCGCGCTTCTGCACATAAACCGCATAGACCACCGAGATCGCGCCGATCCCGCCAATTACAACGGCGACCGGCACGCTGATCCAGCGCAGCGCATCGGCGATCATAAGCACCCCTGCCAAGGCTTCGGCGAAGGGATAGAGAAACGCATAAGGCACCCAGCGCCGGGCCAGCAGGTCATAGCCCAGAAACATTGTCGCGAACCCCTCAAGGTCCCGAAGCTTCTGGACCGCGAGGATGCACATTGAAAAGGCGATGAACCACTCCAGGGCGCGTAGACTGATGAACGCGCCCAATGTCGCCCAGCTGCCGGCGAGCGCCATCAGAGCCGCTACCGCGAAGATCGCGATGACCGGAAGGTAGGTGACCGCATCCGGGTCGCGTGGCGGCTTGCCGAGGTGTCGCCGGAGATCGTCAAAGCCACCGATGCGGTTGCCGCCGATGAAGGTCTGCGGGGTGGTGGCGACACCGTGCTTTTGCTTGAAGGCGTCGGTTGCCTCCCGCGTCAAAAGCCAATGGTCATCCACCGTATAACCGCGGGTTTCGAGCAGATGCTTGCTACGCAGGCCATAGGGACAGACATGCTTGTCCATCACCATCCGATAAAGGATGGCGTTGAGCGGCGTGGCAGGGCTGGGCTCGGTCATGGTGGTCATCGCTGCAACTTTTGGTTTCAGGCCAATGATCCGAGTTTGGCACGTCGATGCGCCAGCCGGCAAGTTTCGCACCATTCGGCGCGGCGGGATTTACTGATTTCTGTTGTACCAGCTGTCCACCAGCTGGGTCAGCTGGTTTTCCAGCGCCTTGGAGCTGGATACCAGCACGTCCATCGCCGCGAACTGCCGGGTCAGCTGCTCGCGGTAGCGGGTCAGCCGCTCCTCGGCGCGGGCCAGCTGGTCGTTCACCAGCCGGGTCTGGCGGTCCAGACCGTCGGTTGCCGGTGTCGCCAGTCCGGCGATGGCCTGCAATGATACCAGCCCCAGCCCGCGCCCGCTGCCAGACAGGCTGCCGAGCAGTGTTTCTGCCTGCGCCAGTTGCTCGGGCGGCAGCTGCGCAAACCGCGCTGCATCGAAGGTAACGCTGCCGTCGCGGGTCACTTCCACGCCCAGATCGCGCAGCCGCAGGCCGCCGGCAGCTGCCACCGGGGCGTTGATCATCGCCACCAGCGCCTGGTCCATGGCGCGCGCCGTGCTGTCCGATGCCAGCGGCCCGGCCGCCTGTTCACCGCTGGAACCGCGCCGGAAATCGGCAACCAGCTGCCGTAGCGCGCCCAGAGTATCGGCAAAATCAGCCAGGGTGGCAGACAGCGCCGACTGGTCGCGCACCGCCCCCACCGTGACCGGCTGGCCTGCGGTAAGCTGCTGCAACTGCAAACGAACACCGGGTACCAGCCCCTCGATCCGGTTGCTGTCCCGGCTCACCGTAACCCCGTCGAAAACCACCACCGCATCGCGCGCGGCAGCTGAAAAGCCGAGTGCGCTGTTGCCGGTGGTATAGGCAAAGCCGGCAAGGCCGGGGGCCTGCGGCGCCTCGGCCGCGCTCACCACAAAGGCGCGCGCAGCGCCTTCCTGCCCCCGCAGCACCAACGAGAGCCCGTTGCCGCTATCGACGATGCTCGCGCTAACAGCGCCGCCGCTGGCCGCGTTTATCGCATCGCGCAGCCCGGCAAGGCTGTTGTTGTCAGGCCCGATGGTTACCGAAAAATCGGCCGAGGCACCGCCGGCGGCAAAGCTGAAATCGCCGCCGCCAAGCTCGGTGCGCCGGCCGAACACGAAATTGAGGCTGCCCTCCCCCACCGGCGTGTCCAGCGCCGCCACCGGCGCTGCCACCAGCCGTTGCCCGGCGGCCAGCTGGTCCACCACCACATCGGACTGGAAGGCTGTTGTCGGGCCGGCGCCTATCCGCTCCACCCGGATTGCGGCGGAGTTGGTGGACTGTGGCTGCAGCCCGAAATCGCCCGACCGCACGCGCGCATCGAGCGAGGAGGCGATCGCCGACATCGCCGAGCGCAGCTGGCCCAGCGCATCGGTGCGGCTGGCCAGCACCGCCAGCCGGTCGTTCAACGGCGTGGTCTGCGCGGTGCGCTGCGCTGCCACCAGCTCGTCGATAACCTGCCGGGTGTTGATCCCTGCACCGGCGCTCAGCTGGTTGATGATGTCGGTTGTCACCATGACCTCCTATAACGGCAGCCGCGCACCGGGCTTGCGGCGCTGGCCCGTCTCGTCAAAATCAAAGGCCGGCGGCACTTCCACCGGGGGCACCCCCTCGGCATCGCCAAAGCGCATCACGAACGCCAGAACCGTGGCCACCGCTGCATAAAGCTCCTCGCGCACCAGCTGGCCGCGCCGGGCGGTGAAGAACAGCGCGCGCGCCAGCCTGGGTGATCGCACCACCGGCGTGCCCAGCTCGGCCGCCACCGCAATGATCGCAAGCGCTGCATCCTCGCGCCCCATCTCCAGCACGCTGGGCGCGGCATCCTCCCCCGGCCGGTAGCGCAGCGCGACCGCGAAATGGGTGGGGTTGGCCAGCACCACGGTAGCATCGGCGAGCGAGGTCCGCAGCCGGCGCTTGGCGCTGGCATATTGGGCGCGGCGGATGGCGGCCTTCACTTCCGGCGAGCCATTATCCTGCCGGCTTTCGCGCTTCACTTCCTCAAGGCTCATCTTCAGCTTGCTCTCGCGCAGCCACCAGGTGATTCCGGCATCCACCATCGCCACCACCAGCATGGCGAGCGCCGCCGCCCCCAGCAGCCGCAGCACCGCATTCCCCACCAGCGCCAGCCCGCCGGCACCCTCGCCGGCCTCTGCCAGCTGGCCCACCAGCGGCAGCAGCACCGCCACCGCCGTGCCGCCCACCAGCGCCAGCTTCAACAGCGCGGTGCCGGCACCGGCCAGCCCGGTTTTGGAAAATATCTTCTGCAGGCCCTTTATCGGGCTCAGCCGGTTCAGCTTGGGCGCTGCCATGCCGAGCGAAACATGCCGCGCCGCACCCTGCGCCAGACCGGCGGTCAACAGCCCCACCGCCGCCGCCAATATGAGTGGTCCCTGCCACGGCAGCGCGCGGAGCAGCGGCATCGCCGCCTCCGGCCCCAGCTCGGCCGCCTCGCCAGCGCCCGCCAGCATCTGCGCCAGAAACCCGCTCAGCCCACCCCACAGCCGTTCACCCGCAGCAATGGCCAGCAGCGCCGCCACCAGCATGGCCGCCGCCGGGCCAATTTCGCGCGGCTGCCAGACATTGCCCTCCTTCAGCGCATCGGCGCGGCGCTTGGGGGTGGCTGGCTGGGTTTTTTCCGCTTCGCTCATCAGCCAGGCCCGATGAGCGCAGCGGCGGTTTCAAGCGTGGTCCGCGCGCGCGCCTCCAGCCCGCCGAGCAGCAGCGGCAGCGCCCATACGAGCAGCAGCAGCAGCAGCGGCGGGCCAATGGCAAGCGCCCCCAGCTGCGGCGCAGCACGCACCGCCAGCGCCACCAGCAGATTGCCCACCAGCAGCAGCCCCACCACCGGCAGCGCCATGCGCAGCGCACCGCCAAACATCACCGCGCCGTAGCCGCCGAGCTGGCCCATGGTCAGGCTGTCCAGCCCCACGCTGCCCGCCGGCAGCAGCGTGCCGCCAGCGAGCATCGCCTCCATGAGCAGCAGATGCCCATCGGTGGAAAGCCAGGCCAGCAGCAGCACCACCCCGTACAGATTGCTGATAACCGACACGTTGCCGGCCGCACTGGCAAAGCTGGCAAAGCCCAACCCGATGATGCTCGCCGCCACCTCGCCCGCCAGCCCGGCGGCGGCAAAGGCCGCTGCCAGCGCCAGCCCGGCCAACAGCCCGGCCAGCACCTCGCCCGGCAGCCCCGCAAGGCTGAGCGGCACCGGCGGCCCGGCAAAGGTGGTGAACACCGCAAGCGAGCTGACCACTGCCAGCCGGGCCGGCCAGGGCAGCACCGTGCCCACCAACGGCGGCAGCAGCGCCAGCATGACCAGCGGCCGCACGCCGGCCAGCGTGAAGCGCATCATCGCCGCCAGCCCGTCAAAACCCAGCGAGGCAGGCAAGGGATCCATCAGCGGATCGCCCCCACCATGTCGAGCAGCCCGGTTTCCAGAAAGGCCGCCAGCCCGCGCATCACGCTTTCGCCCGCCACCGCCATCACCGCCACCAGCGTGAGCAGCTTGGGCAGGAACGACAGGCTCTGTTCCGAGACCGAAAATATGGTCTGGATGAGCCCCACCACCACCGCCACGATCAGCACCGGCAGCAGGAAGGTCATCGCGCCCGAGGCGAACAGCTGCACCGCCTCGCGGGCAAGTGCTGCCATCATCCGGTCATCGGGCATGTCGGCGGCCATCTGGGCCAGCAGAGCCACGCGCATCAGCCGCCGCCAAAGCTCTTGGCCAACGCGCCCAGCACCAGCGTCCAGCCATCCACCATCACGAACAGCGCCAGCTTTACCGGCAGGCTGACCGTGGCGGGCGAAACCATCATCATGCCCATCGACATCAGGATGGAGGATACGATGAGATCGATGATCAGGAACGGCAGGTAGATCACAAAGCCGATCTGCAGCGCGGTCTTGAGCTCGCTCGCCACAAACGCCGGCAGCACCACCGGCAGCGGCACATCGGCAGGCGCCATGAAGGGCCCGGCGCGGGCAATCTCGGCAAATTTCCGCAGGTCGGATTCACGGGTCTGGGTCAGCATGAAGCCTTTCAGCTCGTCGCCCGCACGCCCCAGCGCCACATCGCCGCCGATTGTGCCGGCCATAAGCGGGGTCCAGGCGCTGTCGTAAATCCGGTCCAGCCCGGGGCGCATCACGAACAGCGTCATCAATAGCGCAATGCCCACCAGCAGCTGGTTGGGCGGGCTCTGCCCCAGCCCCAGCGCCTGCCGCAAAATCGCCAGCACGATCACGATGCGCGTAAAGCTGGTCATCATCAAAAGCGCCGCCGGCAGCATGGTGAGCGCGGACATCACCAGCAAGATCTGCAGCGCCGAAGACAGGCTGGGTACGGCCGAAGCCAGCCCGCCGGGGATCGCCGGCAGCGCCGGTGCTGCCTGAATAAGGAGCGGTACGGCGAGGCTCATTCGCCGGCCACCCCGCTAGCGTTCACCCCGTTGTAACTCCCGCCATCATCGGCCAGCCGCACCAGCCCGGTGCGCCCCTGGCCGATCAGCAGCCGCTGGCCGGCAAATTCCACCACCAGCAGCCGGTTGCCGGGGCCAAGCGGCATGGCTTGCAGCACCCGCACATGGCGGCGCGCCTCAACCGCCACCGCCAACCCGGAAAGCCGCGCCGACCAGTGCTGGCGCAGCCTCAGCGCCCAGTCGGGAACCGCCACGGCAGTGTTCACAGCGCTGCACCGGGCACGATCTCGGTCAGCTTCACGCCAAACCGGTCGCCCACCGAAACAATCTCGCCGCGCGCGATCAACCGGTCGTTGATCAGCACGTCCACCGGCTGGTCCACCCGCCGGTCCAGCGTGTGCACCGCGCCCACCTGCAGGCCAAGCACATCTCGCAGCGGAAGCCGCACCGCGCCCACCTCTACGGAAAGCCGCACCGCGATGCCGCCAAAGGCGCCGAGCGCAAAGCCCGGGTCGTGCGGCGGGCGCATTTCGGCATCGGGCTGCATGGCGCCGGGGTTCATTGCGTTCATGACTGGTCTCCTGTCGTTTCCACATTGAGGTTGATGAGCATCGCCTGCTGGCGGCCATCATCGAGCGGGGTCAGCGTCACTGCCCCGATTGTGCCGGTCTCCATGCGCAGCCGCATTTCGGCCGAGGGCTGGAGGATGAGCACCTGCCCCACAGTGAGCGGCACCAGCGCCGCCAGCGAGACTTCGGCGCTGGACAGTTCCACCCGGAGCCGCATCGGCGTATCGGCCATGCGCGCCACGATGCGCGGGTTCATTTCACCGGGCCGGGGCAGCGCCCGCACCGCTTCATCGGGGGCCTCCAGCCACAGCCCGTCCTCGATTTCGCCCACGCTCACCATCAGCGCCAGCCGCTCCACATTGGTGGGCCAGGTGCCGGCTTCGGTAGCGATGCGGATAAGCTCCCGCTGGAAGCGCAGCCACACCGCGCCAGAAAGCGCATCGCTGGCGCCTGCCTGGTCTATCCGCCCGCCCAGCCGGCGGGTGAGCAGCAGCGCTGCCAGCCTGGCACCGCCGGGCTGAACGATATCCTCGGCTTCATAGTCGCTTGCCGGCAGCACGTTAACGGGCTGGCCAAACTCGGCCTCGAAAGCGGCCGCGACCGCGAGCAGAAACGGGGCGGTTTCCGCCACGCTGCTGGTGCCGGCAGGGCGCGGCACAAAGTTGTCGGGCCACAGCGGCTCGAGCCCCGATTCGGAGCGGATGCGAAGCTCGCTCATTGCACCACCAGCGAGGTGAAGAAAACTTCATCCACCGCGCCCGCCACGCCGCGCTGGCGCAGCACCGAATTTATGGCATCGCGCACCCGGGCGCGCAGCGCATCCTTGCCTGCGCGGTTGGCAACATCGGCTTCGCTCGCTTCTCCGATCACGCCCAGCACGGCAGAGATTATGGCCGGCTTGTGGGTTTCCACCGCCGCCACCACCGCCGGCCCCGCCATGGTGCCCACGCTCAACCGCAGCTGCAGATAGCGCCCGGTATCGACAAGGTTGGTAGTGAAGCTGTTATCGATCTCGGCATATTCGATAGGGCCACCGCCGCCCTGGGCCGGGGCAGCCGGCGCGGCATGCGTGTCACCGCCCAGCGCCGGCAGCAGATCGCCGCCAAAGCGGATCAACCCCACCGCAGCGCCCAGACCGGCGGCCACACCGACCACCAGCATCATCGCCCCCAGCCCCAGCGCCTTCACCAGCCCGCCAGCCTTGCCGGGTTTCTTGGCCGCCTTCCCGCTGTCGGCGACATCCTTGATTGCTGCTTCGGCCATGTAATCTTCTCCTATCAAGCAAAGCGTTCGCCGCGGCGGGTTTGCACCGCCGGGCTGCGCTCATCTCCATCAACGGCGGCTGCCCAACCGCCTGCACCGCCGGCGGGCGCAGGGGCGGGCATCGGCGCCTCGCGGTTCTGGCGTTCGTGCGGCGCTCCGCCACCAGCGTCCGCCAGCCCATCGGCACGTGCGGCCTCGAAACGAGTTGTCTCGTTCCGCAGCGGCTCGTTCCGGGCCGGCTCAGCGGGCTGCCGGTCGAGCGGCTGCGGCATATCCAGCGCCCGCACCGAAAGCGCCTCCAGCCGCATGCCCTGGCCAGAAAGCGCATCGGCCAGCGCGCGGCGCCGCTCGGCGAGCGGTGCCACATCGGCCTCGGGCACCGCGAGCGACACCCGGAGCGCCGCTGCCGGCCCCTCGATGGCCAGCGCCACCCGGCCTGCCGAAGCTGCGGCAGCAATTTCAGGGGCCGCAACCAGCGGCTGGGGCAGCGGCGCGGGCTCCGCCACATCGGCGGAAGCAATGTTCGCCGCGAGCGGCACCGGCAGACCGGCCGGAGCCAAGATCGCTGGCGAAGGCGCTGCCGCCGGCAAGGCAGGGGCCGGCCCACCCGGCGCTTCGGAAACATCGGCCCCGCCCGCACTTTCGGGCAGGTTGGTGGCAACGGGAGGCTCAGCCGCAGCCGGCCGGATAATCGGCGAGCGCGCCTTGACCGTTGCGGGCGGCTGAAGAGAAGCTATGGGCGAAACGACTGGCGACGGTTGCGGCCCTGGAGCCGGAGCGGGAAGCGCAGCCGCCGGCACCGGCGGCGCAGCAACGACCGCCGCAGCCGCAACCTGGCGATCAGGCAAGCCGGAAGCCCGGTCCTTGCCGCTTGGCAGCAGATCGGCGCCAATGACTTCTGCTCCGCTGGAAAGCGGAGCGGCAGGCTGTTCTGGCGCCAAAGATGTACGAGGGCTGGCGCTATACGCCTCGGGCAATGGTGCTTTCGGCAGCGGGACAACCATGGCTGGGATCAGGCCAGGTTCGGTCACCGGCGCATCATGCTCGGTATCCCGCTCCGGGGTGGGCTCGGCTGAAACCGGCCCTGGCGAGCTGGGCAGCGGCGCATGCGGCATTGGCAGCGCCGGGCGATATCCGTGGCGAAGATCAAGGGCAGCCTGCGGCGGGAGCGCTTCGGCGGGAATTTGCCCCATGGGCCCCTCTATAACTTCCACCTCCGGCAGGGCATCGGCGGGCGGCTCCACTGGCGGCAGCGCCAGCCACTCGGCCAGCACGGCCAGCCGTGCTCCGGCCTGCGGAATGGCAGTGGGCGGCAGGGAAAAGACGATATCCGCCGGTTCCGCAGGCGCGGGGGGCAACGGCAGCGCTTCGGGCAGCGTTTCGGGCAGGGTTTCGGGCGCAGGCGTGGTCAGCAGCAAACCAAAAGCCGGCCCGGCACCCGGCCTTGGCAGCGACAGGCCTTCAAGGCCTGCCGGTGCCGGCCCGCTGCCGGTTGATAGGGTTAGCACCGGAATCATGCCTCGCTCTGCCCTTCCTTTTCGGCACGGCGTGTTACGGCCGCATCCACCGCGGCGCGCGCGCGGCCAAGTGCTTCGCCCAGCCGGGCGCGCTCCTCCGCAGTACCGTTGAGCCGCTTGCTCACATCCTCGGCCAGCCGCGCCAGCATCGCATCGCTCGCCAGCCTGGCCTTCAGCTCGGCCGCATTCACCAGCCCGGTGCGGGCACCGCCCTGCGCCAGCAGCGTGCGCACCCGCGCCAGCAACCCGGCCTCGCTAAGCTGGCGCGCCTGCGCCCGGCCCAGCGCTGCGGCAGCCTGGCGCGACCGCACCCGCCGCACCCGCACCATCCGGTCCATCACCTGGCGGCCTCGCACATCGGTCATGCTCCGCCTCCGACCAGCGCCTGCAATGCCGCCTCGCTCGCCGCCCAGCGGGCGCGCTCCCCGCGCGGCTGGCAGCGGAAGCTCTCCAGACCCGGGGCCAGGGCAAGGGCTGCATCCAGCTCGGGGTCGGCGCCCGGCGCATAGGCACCCATCAGCACCAGATCCCGGTTATCCTCGATCAGCGCGTTCATCCGGCGGAACCGCGCCGCCGCCGCCACATGGGCAGGCGGCACCACATCGGCCATTACCCGGCTTGCGGAGGCTGAAAGGTCGATGGCCGGAAAGCTGCCGCGCCCGGCCAGCCGCCGGCTGAGCAAGATATGCCCATCGAGCACGCCGCGCGCCGCATCCACCACCGGATCGCCGCCATCATCGCCCTCGGCCAGCACGGTCATGATCGCAGTAATGGCGCCGCCGCTGGCGCGCGCACCGCCGGCACGTTCCGCCAGCGCCGCAATCAGCGCCATTGCGGAAGGCGGGTAGCCGCGCCCGCCGGCATTTTCGCCGCGCGCCAGCGCCACTTCCCGCGCGCCGTGCACCACCCTGCTCAGGCTATCGAGGATCAGCAGCACATGCTGTCCCTGATCCCGGAAATATTCGGCTATCGCAAAGGCCCGCTCGGCACCGCGCACGCGCAGCAGCGGCGCATCGCCAGCCGGCACCGCCAGCGTTACGGTGCGTGCCCGCGCCGGGCCAGCAAGTTCGGTCTCGATGAAATCGGTAATCTCGCGGCCGCGCTCGCCGATCAGCGCCATCACCACCACATCGGCCTGCGCCCAGCGCGCAATCTGGCCGAGCAGCACCGATTTGCCCACGCCGGTGCCGGCCATGATCCCTACCCGCTGCCCGCGCCCCAGGGTGAGCAGCGCATCGAGCGCGCGCACCCCGGTTTCCAGCGGCACCTGCACCCGGCTGCGCGCCGCCGGTGGCAGGCTGCTGCCCGCCAGCGGCCGTCGCTCTTGCAGCAACAGCGC
>JBBQIP010000006.1:0-26572 GCA_038325045.1 Sphingomonadales bacterium | reverse complement strand
CCCACCATCGCGGCTTCGGCAAAGGCGCGAAGCCAGGGCACGGCCGGGTGCATTCCCTGCAGTCGCAACGTCACCACGAACAAGGCCGCCATGGCGACGAGCAACAGGGTCGCGTACAGCCGCATCTGGTGAAACGGCGTTGCTGGCAGCTGGAAGGGCTTCAACAGTCTCAGCGGCAGGGTTACTCCGCGGGCGCCGGCGGTGTTGCCTTGCCCGTCCCCGGTTTAGCGCCTTCATTGTTCGTGAGCCAGCGCCGCAAACGTGGCCCCAGCCAGTTTTCCGCACCAATGGCCAGGCTGAAGCTCGCCGGCACGATGATCAGCGTGAGCGCGGTGGACATGATCAGACCGCCGATCACCACAATGCCCATCGGCGCCCGCCACGATCCATCGCCCGAAAGCGAGAGCGCAATCGGCAACATCCCCGCCACCATGGCAACCGTGGTCATCACGATAGGCTGCACGCGCTTGTTGCCGGCTTCCATGATCGCCTCGAAGCGGGGGACACCGCGGTCCATCTCCTCGATTGCCATATCGACCAGAAGGATGGAGTTTTTGGCAACGATGCCAAGCAACATCAAAAGCCCGATGAACACCGGCATGGAGATGGCGTTACCGGTGAGATGCAGCGCAATGCCGCCACCCAGCGGCGCCAGCAGCAGCGAGCCCATGTTCACAAACGGCGGCAGCACCCGGCGGTAGAGCAGCACCAGCACAGCAAACACCAGAACGATGCCGGCAACGACTGCAAAGATGAAATTGACGAACAGCTCGGCCTGCCACTTCTGTTCGCCGAACTTCACCTTTTCAACCCCGTTGGGCAGCTTGCTCATGATCGGCAGCGAATTGATTGCCGCTTCGCCGTCTCCCGAAACCAGCCCCGGTGCAAGATCGGCCCCAATCATCACCCGGCGCTGCTGGTTGTAGCGGCGCAGCTCGGTGGCGCCGGTTCCAAAGCTCACATCGGCCACCACCTTCAGCGGTACCGAGCCGCCGGTGGCCGTTGGCACCGGCAGATTCTCGATAGTGCCAAGGCTGCGCCGCGAATCTTCCGCCAGCGAAACCCGGATGGGGATCTGCCGGTCGGAAAGCGAGAAGCGCGCCACATTCTGGTCGATATCCCCGAGCGTTGCGATGCGAATGGCTTCGGACAGCGCTGCGGTGGTCACGCCCATTTCGGCGGCAACGTCGAAGCGCGGCCGGATGGTGATCTCGGGCCGGCGCACATCGCCCTCGATCCGCGGTTGGCGAATTTCCTTCAGGCCGCGCATCTCGTCGACAATCTTATACGCGGTCGCCTCCAGCAGCTCCGGGTCGGAGCCGGCAATGACCACCGAAAGGTCGCGCCCGGCACCGCCGGTAACCCCTTGCGCCTGAAACCCCACGCGCGCATCGGCGATGCCAGCCAGCTTGGGAGCGAGCGAACGCTCGAACTCCACGCTCGACATCGGCCGGTCTTCCTTGAGCGTAAGGTAGACCGTACCTTGCCCGGTGCTCACCTCGGCAAAGGCAGCCGAGACCAGCGGCGAGGCGCGCAAGATGGCAACCGCCTTGTCCACCACAGCCTCGGTCTGGGCCAAGGTGGTGCCGGGCGGCATCTCGACCTTCACCTGGCTGTAATCACTGTCGATGCGCGGCTGGAAGGTGATCGGCAGGGTCGAGAAAGCCAGAACGGTAGCAAGCATCGACACCCCGCCAAGCGCCACCGTTTTCCAGCGGTTGCGCAGCGACCAGCGCAGCACTTTCATATAGCTGCCCACCCAGGGCGCATTGCCGTGATCGGCAGCCCCTTCGGTCTTGAGGAAATAGGCCGCCATCATCGGTGTGATGAGACGCGCGACGGCAAGGCTGAGCAGAACCGAAACCACAACGGTGAAGCCAAAATTCTTGAAGAATTCGCCCGAAATGCCCGGCATCAACCCCACCGGCAGAAACACCGCCACAATCGCCATGGTGGTGGCCACCACCGCCAGCCCGATTTCGTCGGCAGCGTCCATCGCCGCCTGATAGGCGGTCTTGCCCATGCGCATGTGGCGCACGATGTTCTCGATCTCGACAATCGCATCGTCCACCAGCACGCCGGCAACAAGGCTGAGCGCGAGCAGGCTGAGCGAATTCAACGAAAAGCCCAGCAGATCCATGAACCAGAAGGCAGGAATGGCCGAGAGCGGGATGGCCATGGCCGATATGACCGTCGCCCGCCAATCCTTCAGGAACAGGAACACCACGATCACCGCAAGGATCGCGCCTTCGATCATTGCGGCTATCGCCGATTTATACTGCTGCTTGGTATAATCTACCGATGTGAACAGCCGGGTGAAATGCACCTTGGGGTTGGCCTTGGCGATGGCATCCATCGCTTTCACTGACTCGTCATACACCGTGACATCGGAAGACCCCTTGGACTTTTCGAGCGCGATGGAAACGACCTGCCGGCCGTCCATCTTCGAGAAGTTGCGCTGCTCGGCGTAGGAGTCCTTCACTTCCGCCACATCGGAAAGCCGGATGCGGCGGCCGCCCCGTAGCGCGATCTGGGTTTCGCCCAGCGCATAGGCATCCTCGGCATTGCCGAGCACGCGCACCGCCTGTTCCGAGCCTGCGATTTCAGCCCGGCCGCCGGCAGCATTCAGGTTGACCAGCCGCAGCTGGTCGTTGACCTCCGAAGCGGTGAGCCCATAGGCCTGCATGCGCGCCGGATCGAGAATGACCCGTATCTCGCGGCTCACCCCGCCCGAGCGGCGCACCGCGGCCATGCCCTGGATGGTGAGCAGGCGCTTGGCCACCGTATCATCCACGAACCAGCTAAGCTGTTCCAATGTCATGTCGATCGCTTCGACCGAGAAATAGGCAATCGGCCCGCCGGCGATGTCCACGCGCTGTACCTGCGGCTGCAGGATGCCAGCCGGCAGATCGGCACGGATGTTGTTCACCGCATCGCGCACATCGTTCACCCCGCGATCGATCGGGGTGCCGATGGCAAACTGCACCATGGTGCGGCTGGTACCTTCGGAGACGGTGGAGGAAATTTCGTCCACGCCCTGAATGCCGCGAACAGCGGCCTCCACGCGCTGGGTCACCTGGGTTTCAAGCTCGGTGGGAGCAGCGCCGGGCTGGGTGACGATAACCTGGGCTGCAGGAAAGGTCACATCCGGATTATCGTTGATATCCATGGTGATGAAGCTGATGATGCCCGCCAGCGTAAGCATGGCAAAGGCCACCAGCGGCGCAACCGGGTTGCGGATCGACCAGGAGGATATGTTGCGCAACAGCCGGGCTCAGCTTGCCGGGGAAGCGGGCGCAGCGGCGCGAACCGGCTTCACAGTCTCGCCCGCGCGCAGGAAGGCGCCGGCGGTCTCCACCACCTGTTCGGTGCCGACCAGCCCGCCCGTGATGCTCACCCCTTGGTCGCTCACCGAGCCAATGGTGACCGGCCGCCGCAATACCTTGCCGCCCGCGTCCACCACAAACACGTAATTGCCGCTTGTATCGACCTGGATGGCCGATTGCGGCAGCACCGGCCGCACGCCTTCGCCGGCCTGAATCCGCGCTCTGGCGAAGGCGCCCACCCGCAGCCCCGGCGAATAGGGAAGCGCGATGCGGGCCACACCCAGCCGGCTGACAGCATCGATCACCGGATCGAGCAGCCAGATCTGGCCCTTGTACGATTGGTCCGACCCTACCGGGGTCACCATGGCTTCCATGCCCGGCTTCAGCCGCGCCATATCCTGTTCGGCTACCTGCGCCCGCATTTCCAGCACCCCGCCTTCGGCGAGGCGGAACAAGGGCTGGCTGCCGGCACCGACCACCTGGCCCACTTCCACGCTGCGCGACAGGATGAGCCCTGCAGCCGGCGCCCGGATTTCGAGCATGGCGATGCGGGCATTCACCTCGGCAAGCTGGGCTTTTGATACAGCGACCCGGGCGCGGGCACCGTCACGCGTGGCAGTGCGTTGGTCGATATCGGCGCGCGAAATGAAGCCGCGGCCAACCAGCGCCTCGGCGCGGTCGAGATTGGCGTTTGCCAGCGCGGCATCGGCCTCGGCGGCGCGAATTTCTGCCCGCAGCCTCTCCGCCTGCTGAATTTGTATGGAACGGTCGATGCGCGCCAGCACCTGGCCCTTGCCGACCTGCATGCCCGGCTCCACCAGCACAGCCGTGATCCGCCCGCCTTCGCCCTGCACGCCAATGCCGTCATCCCGCCGGGCCGCGATGGAACCCGGCGCCGCAATGGCATCGGCTACAACAGTGGTTCCGGGCACAAGCACGGTCACTGGCGGCACGGCGTTCGCCACAGGGGCCGCCTCGGGCTTGGGCGCCAGCAGCCACCAGGCGAGGGCCGCTGCCAACAGCGCGCCAACGGCGACAAAAATCCAAAGCCGGTTGCGGCGCGCGCCATCCGCCTTCGCACCGGAGGCGTGCGAATAAACCGCCGCGACATCCGGCTCTGGCAGCGTGTTGTGCATATTCATGCTCGTAACTATCCCAGGTGGGGAAGGCTGTATTATGCGAATACAGCACTCATTTCAAGTTTTACCCATAGCCGAGATGATTTGAGTCTTCCACAGTTTTTGCGTAGATCGACGATGTGACGCGGCAGGCTTGGCTTTCGTTATGCGGGCGTTAACCCGGTGCATGCGACCTCCGGCACAACAGGAGAATCACCATGTTCGGTCTTATCGGTTCCATCATCATCGGCTTTCTCGCCGGGCTGGTGGCTGGCTGGCTTTCGCCGGGCAGGCGCCCGCAGGGCTGTCTCATCACCATCGTGGTGGGCATTGCCGGGGCGGTCTTTGCAACTTTCGCCGGGCGCTGGATGGGGCTTTACAGTGAAGGTGAGAATGCCGGCTTCATCGCCTCGGTAATCGGCGCGGTGGCATTGCTGGCGCTTGCCCGCATGTTCTCCAGCCGGAAATGATACACTTCAGGAGGTCGCGCATGTCCATACGCTGGTTCCCTCTCGCCGCCGGCCTTTTGCTGGCACTTCCCCAGCCTGTGCTGGCGCAGCTGGCAGCGCCCACCGAATTGCTGGTTTCCGCCCGTGGCTCGGTCGCCCGGCCGCCTGATCTTGCGCAAATTTCGGGCGGCGTGGTCAGCACCGCGCCCACGGCTGCCGGCGCCATGGCGGCCAATGCGAGCTCGATGGCGGCAGTGATCGCTGCGGTCCGCAAGGCAGGCGTGGCCGAGCGCGATATCCAGACCAGCGGCCTCTCGCTGCAGCCGCAATATCGTTATGCAAACAACCAGCCGCGCGTGCTGACCGGCTATCAGGCCAGCAACAGCGTAAACCTGCGCCTGCGCGATCTGCCCGGCGTGGGCCGGCTGCTCGATACGCTGGTGGCCGCCGGTGCCAACAGCATCGATGGGCCGAGCTTCAGCCTCGACAAGCCCGAAGCGGCGCTCGACGAGGCGCGCACTGCCGCCATTGGCATCGCCAGGGCGCGCGCGGCACTTTATGCCAAGGCTGCCGGGCTGCAGGTAATCCGGATTGCAGCCATTTCGGAAGCCGGCACCGAGCTGCCGGACCGTCCGCGCCCGATGATGGCCATGCGCGCCGAAGCCATGGCCGATTCCACGCCGGTTGCGCCGGGCGAGGTCGATCTCGGGGTAACGGTAACCGTGCGTTTCGAGCTGCAATAGCGCCGGGGGCACTGCCTCAGCTTATCGAAACCCCGCCATCGATGACAATCGACTGCCCGGTGATGAAGGCACCCGCCGGGCTGGCAAGCAGCACTGCCATGCCCGCAATCTCGTGCGGCAGGCCGATCCGCCGTAGCGGGGCGGATGCGGTCGCGCCTTTCAGAATGTCCGGGTTCTCCCATAGCGAGCGGGCGAAATCGGTTTTCACCAGCCCCGGCGCAATCGCGTTCACCCGCACATTGTCCGGCCCAAACTCACAGGCAAGATTGCGAGCCAGCTGCATGTCGGCGGCCTTGGACACGCAATAGGCGCCGATCACGGTGGAGCCCTTGAGCCCGCCCAGCGAGGAAATGATGGTGATCGACCCGTTTTTCCTGGCTCGCATCGCCGGCGCCACCATGGTCACCAGCCAATGGTTGGACAGGATGTTGTTCCGCAATATCTTCTCGAACTGATCGTCGGTGATACCCTCCATCGGCCCGAAATAGGGGTTGGAGGCCGCATTCAGCACCAGCGCATCGATTCTGCCGCACCGTTCGATGGTGCCGGCCACCAGCGCTTCGAGGCTGGCCTTGTCGGCAATGTTGGCCGGGATCACGATGGCAGCCTCGCGCCCCACCGCCTCGTTGATCTCGGCCGCCGCCGCCTCGCAGGCATCGGCCTTGCGGCTGGAGATGATCACGCTCGCCCCGCATTCGGCCATGGCGAGCGCAATCGCCTTGCCAATGCCGCGCGAAGAGCCGGTGATGAGCGCGGTCTGGCCGGTCATGTCGAACAGGCTGGTCATTTCGATACTCCCTTTGCGGTTTTGTGCCGCCAGCGGCCCGTGCATGCAAGCCGGCCTGAGCCTGGGCGACGAAGATGCGATGACAGCGGAGCCGAGTGCCGACATGGTGGCGCATGGCCGAATCGCTCCCGACTATCCTTGCCCGCCCCGGTGTGCGGGCCACCTGGCTTGCCTGCCTGTTCTTTTCCGGTTTCGGCTGTCTGGTGCCGTTCCTGCCGCTGTGGCTGGAAAAGGCGCAGGGCTTCAGCGGCTCGCAGATAGGCCTGGTGCTGGCGATAGGCGGCTTTTCACGCATTATCGCAGGACCGCTCACCGCCGCCTGGGCGGATGGCCGAGCCGACAGGCGGGCGCCGTTGTTCCTGTTCGCGGCAATTCTCAGCACCGGCTTCGGCGCGCTCTGGTTCGTGCAGGGCTTTACCGCCATCTTTGTTATCATCCTGCTCATGGATGTGGCCTTTTGGGGGCTGTTGCCGGTGGTGGAGGCAGCGCTGCTCAGGCTCACCCAATATGGCTGGCCGCGCTACGGGCTGGCGCGCGGGCTGGCCTCGGCGGCGTTCGTGGTGGGTTCGTCCGCAGTCGGCGCGCTCATCACCGGTTTCGGGCCCTGGGCGGTATGGGCGTGGCTGCTGGGCGTCTCGCTGATGCTCATCATCGCCGCTGCCGCCATGCCCAACGAGCCTGTGGCCGGCGCCCGTGAAGCGCCGTTCAAGGCACGGCTGGCGGCCGGCATCGGCATGCTGAAAGACCGGCGTTTCGCACTTCTGGTGTTCTCGGCTGGGCTTATCCAGGCCACCCACAGCTATTTCTACGTGGCCGGCACATTGATCTGGACCAACGACCAGCAGATATCCTCGGCCCTGGCCGGCAACCTCTGGTCGGTGGGGGTGATCGCCGAAGTGGGGTTCCTGGTGTTCCTCGCCGGCTGGACCGAAAAGTTCGCGCCTGAAACGCTCATTCTGGTGGGCGCGCTGGCATCGGTGGTGCGCTGGTCGGCGCTGGCTACGCTGCCGCCGGTCTGGCTGCTCTACCCGCTGCAACTGCTCCATGCCGGCACCTTTGCCGCCACCTTCCTGGGCGCGATGCGGATGATCCAGGGCATGCACGGGGATGAACGGACCCCCACGGCACAGATGATCTACATGGCGCTCGCCAGCGCGCCTGCGCAGGCGCTGGCCACGCTGCTATCGGGCGAGCTTTACGAGGCGCTGGCGCCATCGGGCAGGGCGGCCCTGGGCTATTGGTCGATGACGGCTCTCTCCTTCGGCGGGTTGCTTCTGGCGGCGCTGCTCTGGGGGCAGCGGCGGGTGCCGGTGGCGGCGGCGCGGGTTGTGGTGGCGGAGTAGGGGGCAGGTCGCGGCAAAGCCGCGGCTGGCGTCGGACGGGTTCGGTCCGCGCGGCTGACCGCCCCGCCGGCTCAATCTGGCGGCAATTCCTCCGGCGCACTCGCATATTCCGGCAGCGGGATCGCCGCCGCTGCCGCCCGCAGCGCATTCGACCAGCGGTCGTTCAATTCGCGGTAATAGTCATCGTCCACCTCGATCCGGTGCAGCACCTCGAGTGCCGAGGTGCCCGACCGCACGGTCACCAGGTCCATCGGCAGCCCGACCGCGAGGTTGGAGCGCATGGTGGCGGAAAACGAAATCAGCGCAATCTTCACCGCTTCGGCAAGCGGGGTTTCATAGGTGCACATGCGGTCCAGCACCGGCTTGCCATATTTGGTTTCGCCAATTTGCAGGAACGGCGTGTCCGACTGGCATTCGATGAAGTTGCCGGCACCATAGATCAGGAACAGCCGCGGCCTGCGGCCATCGATCGAGCCGCCCAGCAGCAGCGTGGAATCGGTGGAGACATTGCTGTCCTCCACCACCTTGTCGATCGAAACCTTGGCGTCGTGCAGCGCCTGGCCCATGATCTGGGCTGCCCGAAACACCGTGGGCGCACTGTCGAGCGTCTCCGGCTCGCCGGTGCCGCCGGGCATGATGATACCTTCCTGCACCCGGCTGAGCGCTGATTGGGTGACAGATAGCGAGCCCGCCGAGGTTACCACGATCACCCGGTTGTCATGGGTGTCCATCACCCGCAGCTTGCGGTAGGTCGAGATATTGTCCACGCCGGCATTGGTGCGGGTGTCGGCGATCATCACCATCCCCTCGCGCACCACGATTCCCACGCAATAGGTCATGGTAACTCCCCAATGCGGCTCGCCGCTTGTTTCAGGCCGGCGTTCGCCCTGCCGATGCGTTCACGATTGCCGCTGCCCTGCCGGTTCGTCCAGCACTTCCGCATCATCCTCGTCGATGGCCTCGCTCACCATGGCCCGCTGGTCCTGGGTGGTCACGCTCACCGCCAGCGTTTCGGCACCGCCGCCCCGCCTTGCGCCGCGCACCGGCGCCGCATCCAGATAATCCAGCCCTATCGCCACCCGCAGATGCGCCTCGGTGGTGGAAATGCCGTTTGTCGGGTCAAAGCCGGTCCAGCCCAGATCCTCGATCCAGGCTTCTGCCCAGGCATGGCCGGCCGGCTGGGTGATAAGCCCGTCGGCGCGCACCAGATGGCCCGAGACATAGCGGGCCGGCACCCCGATCATTCGTGCAGCGGCCAGAAACACATGGCTGTAATCCTGGCACACACCGGCCTGCAGCGCGAAGGCGTGGGCGGCATCCGTGTGGCTGTGGGTAACATCCGCATCGAAGCTCATCTGCTCGTGCAGCATGGAATTGAGCGCGTGGCAGCGCTCCAGCAGCGTGCCGCCGGGCAGGGCGGCAGCAAAGGCCTTGATCGCTGCATCGGGCTGGCTGAGCGCGGTCTGGCGCAGGAACACGCCTACCGGCAGCGGCTCGGCCGCCATGGCCACCAGCCCATGCACCTCTTCCGTATCCACTTCGCCCGAGACATGCAGCTTCAGCCGCTGCACTGGTGCATCGGCATAAAACATATGGGTTATGTTGCCATAAACATCCTGGCCCCGCCGCAGATGCCCGTCTGCATCGGTGTCCAGCCGCCATTCCAGCACATGCTGCGCTGCATAGTCGCTCGGCTCGATCCGCAGCAGCTGCACCACGTCACTGGCGAGCCCGGCATAATCATAGATGGTGGTATATTCGACGCGAATGCGCATGCCGGCTCCTGAAATCTGCGTCAGAACAGATATTGTTTCGCGATCGCATCACCCAGCTTGTTGTTCTCGACAATGAAGCTGGTCAGGAACTCGTGCAGCCCCTCTTCAAACACCTTGTCGATGCTGGTGTGGCTCAACCGGGCATGGCCGGCGGCGGCCAGCCGGTGCGCCGGTCCGCGCTTGCCGCTCTCGGCCGCCAGCAGATCCAGAATGCGCCGGATCTCCTCATAGCAGGACGCCAGGCTGCGGGGGATCTTGCGGCTGAGCACCAGCAGATCGGCGACCAGCCATGGCTTTACCGAATCGCGGTAAACCCAGCGATAGGCGGTCATTGCCGATACCGTGCGCAAAATCGTGGTCCACTGGAAGTAATCCAGGCTGCCACCCACGCTCTCGCCGCGGGGCAGCAGCAGGTGATATTTCACATCGAGAAGCCGCGCCGAATTATCCGCCCGCTCCACCGCCGAACCCAGAAAGATGAACCAGAAGGCGTTGGCGCGCAGCATGGTACGCTGGGCCGCACCTTCGAAAGCCGAGGCGGAGAGTTTGATCAGCTCGAGCATCGGCTCCAGCTCGTCGCGGTTTTGCAGGTGCGGGCCCCAGCGCGAAACCTCCAGCCAGGCGGTGTTGATAGCCTCCCAGGCCGGCGCGCTGAGCGCGGTACGCACGCTGCGCCCATTGGCACGCGCAGTCTCGATGCACGAGCGGATGGAGCTTGAATTGCTGGTATCGAGCGTCAGGAAGTCGGCCACATTGGCTTCGTTGATCGGTAGCCCGCGTTCGGCAAAGCTCTGGGTCATCCAGGTGGAGGCAAGTGCTGATTCCCAGGCATTGGTCGCGCCGCCATAGGAGGATGGCAAGGCCGCCAGCCGCTGCGTCGCCTCGATAAGCCGCGCGGTGAAATCGGCCCGCTCTAGATAGCGGCCCATCCAGTACAGGTTGGAGGCGGTACGGCTCAACAAGGTGCTGGGTCCCCGCTCATTCCGCGTCCCAATCGTCCACGACCCAGGTATCCTTGGTGCCGCCGCCCTGGCTGGAATTGACCACCAGCGAGCCCGGCGTCATCGCCACCCGTGTAAGGCCGCCCGGCACGATCTTCACCCCGTCACGCCCCGAAAGCACGAATGGCCGAAGATCGACATGGCGCGGTGCGATGCCGGCATCGATTGCGGTGGGGCAGGTGGAAAGCGCCAGCGTGGGCTGGGCAATGAACTTTTCGGGCGCCGCCTTCAGCTTGGCGGCAAAGGCGGCGAGGGTTGCCTGCGGGGCGTGCGGGCCGATGAGCATGCCGTAGCCGCCCGATCCGTCCACTTCCTTCACCACCAGCTCGGCCAGATGATCGAGCACATAGCCCAGCGCCTCGGGCTCCCGGCACCGCCATGTCGGCACATTCTGGAGGATCGGCTCCTCGCCGGTATAAAAGCGCACAATCTCTGGCATATAGCTATAGATAGCCTTGTCATCGGCAATGCCGGTCCCCACCGCATTGGTGAGCGTGACATTGCCAGCCGCATAGGCCGCCATCAGCCCCGGCACACCCAGCATCGATCCCGGGTTGAACACCAGCGGGTCCAGATATTCATCGTCCAGCCGGCGGTAGATCACGTCCACCTGCTCTGGCCCCTCGGTAGTGCGCATGAACACCTTGTCATCGCGCACGAACAGGTCGGAGCCTTCCACCAGCTCGATCCCAAGTTTGTCGGCCAGGAAGCTGTGTTCGTAAAAGGCGCTGTTGTGCCGGCCGGGGGTCAAAAGCACGATCACCGGCGCCCGGTCTCCGCGCGGGCTTACCGAGGCCAGCGTCTCCAGCAGCATTTCGGGGTAGGTATCGACCGGCGCCACTTTCACATGCTCGAAAAGCTCGGGCAACAGCTTGAGCATCACCTCGCGGTTTTCCAGCATGTACGAAACGCCCGATGGCGTGCGCGCATTATCCTCCAGCACATAAAACTGGTCCGGCCCGGTCCGCACCAGATCGATGCCGGCAATATGGGTCCAGATACCGCCCGGCGGCTGGCGCCCGGCCATGTGTAGGCAATAGGCGGCGTTCTGCAGCACCAGCGGCTCGGGCAGGATGCCTGCGGCAAGGATTTCGCGCTTGCCGTAGATATCGGCCAGAAAGGCATTGAGCGCGTTTACCCGCTGCACCAGCCCCTTTTCCAGCTTTGTCCATTCGGCGCGCTCCAGGATGCGCGGCACGATATCGAAGGGAATCAGCCGTTCGGTCGCATCCGGGTCGCCGTAAACGGCAAAGGTGATGCCGATGCGGCGGAAGAACAGCTCGGCCTGTCGCCGCCTTGCGGCCATCACTTCAGGCGGGCTGTGGTCCAGCCATTCGCGGATCCACCGATAGGCATGGTTGATGGTTTCTGCATTGCCGAACAACGGGCCAGCGGCGTTGGCATAGGCCGACACACTGCCCAGCATTTCGTCATAGGTGTCACCACCCGCCATCAACAAACCAGCCTTTCCGAGTGTTTTTGCGCCAAATCTCTGCCTCCCCTTATAGCCCCGGAACCGCCCCGAAGTACAAGAGGCGCCGGTTCACACCCCGCAGCGAGCCGGTTTATGGAGCGTCGTGGCTCAGTCTGCGGATTGACGCCCGGCTGGCGGCGTGCTGCTCGGGTCGCCCAGCAGCACACCACCCACCCTTGTGGCATAGCGTGAAAACGGCTGGTCATGGTGGCGGGCGCGGGTTGCCGCCGGCGATCCTGCAAAGCGCGGGTCCTGCGGCCGCACCTTGCCATCGATGAACCACGCAACATCCCAGGCCTCCTGCACCGACAGGCTGCCTTCCTCCCCTTGTGGCATATTGGCCTTGATGAAGGCGGCGGCCTTGTCGATGGTCGCCATGCCGGCCCCCCAGTTGTAGCTGCCCTGGCCCCAGAGCGGCGGGAAGGCCTGTGCGCCGTCCACGATCTGGCCCTCGCCGTCAGCACCGTGGCAGGCGCTGCACCGGGCAGTGTAAACCGCACTGCCGCGGCCATCTTCGGGGGCAAGTGCGGGCGCTGCGATCTTGGGGAAGCTGCGCCCGGCCGGGGATTGCCCCAGCGGCAAGCCCGCCGCCATATAGGCCGCATAGGCCTCGATCGCGAGCAACTCGCGGCTGCCCAGCGCCGGCGGATTGCCGTTCATGCTGTACAGAAAACAGTCCTGCACCCGCTTCTGGAAGCTGTTGATCTGCCCGTTCTTGGCGCGCCATGCCGGAAAATTCGGAAAAGCTGCCCAAAGCGGCGCTGCCCCCGGCTTGCGACCGGCATCAAGGTGGCAGTTGGCGCAGGCCAGCGCATTGCCCACATGGGCAGGCGCATTGCGGCGGGTTTCGCGCACCAGCGCCTCGCCCAGCCGCACGGCATCCCCATAGCCGTCCCGGGGTGCCTCCGCAGCCAGCGGCGGCACGAACACGGCGGCAACGGTGGCAGGCGCCGAGGCAGGTTTTGGGGCAGGTGCAGCTTGCGGCGAGGGCGCCAGCAGGGGCACCGCGAATATGCCGATACCCAGCCCGAGCGCGAAGGTTGTCAGCAGCACCCAAGGCGCCCTTTGCCCGGCCATCATGCCCATCGGCCAGGCATTTTCCGTTGCGCCATTGTGCTGCTCCCGTTGCCGTGGCTATGCAAGGCCTTGCAGCGTTTCGCAATGCCGGAAGGGGTAGGGGACCAATGTCGATTTACAAAAATGCCGGGGGTTTGCTTCTGGTTGTCGGAGCGCTGTCGGGCCTTGCCGCAGTGGTCAATGCCCAGGCGCCGATCCCGCGCCCGGTGCCGGATTTCGGCCGCTATTCCGATATTCCCGAGGCGGTGCAGAAACCCGAACCGGGGCTTCGATACCGGGTGGTGTTCGATATCGGCGCGACGCCGGCCAATCCTGCAGCGGTGCATCCGGGGCTGGAGCGGGTGGCGCGCATGGTCAATCTGCTGGCTGCTGGCGGCGTGCGGATGCAACCGTCCGATATCGTGGTAACCGTGCACAGCGGTGCCGCCCTCGCGCTGCTGAGCGAGGCGGCGCACAAGGCGCGAAACAACGGTGCTCCCAACCCCAATAGCGGCATCCTGCGCCAGCTGGCGGCGGCGGGCGTGAGCATCAGGATGTGCGGCCAGTCCATGCGCGGCCGCGGCATTGCCCAGGCGGACCTTGAAAGCGTTGTGCAGGTGGATACCGCTGCGATCGTCACCCTCGCTGCCCTGCAATTGAGAGGCTATGCAGCTATCGAGGATTGAGCCGGTTTAACGGCGCTGGCCATTGCCCCGGCCACTGCCACTACCGCCGCCACCCCGGCTACGATCACCCCGGCTTGAATTGCCCTGACCGAAGCTGCCCCGGTTACCACCGCCGCGGGCGCTGAAACCCCTGTCGCCGCCACTGCTGGAGCTGCTGGCATTCCTCTCTGCGCTGCCACCGCGCGGGCTGCTGCCCTGGTAGCCTCTCTGGTTGGTGGAATTGACAGTGGCGTCCGCATAGCTGCGAGGCGTGCCGGCGGTTGGGCTTTGCGGCGTTCCGCCTGCCGGGCTGCGATAGCCCGGCCGCGCATTGCCATTCTCAGCCGTCATGTTGCCGGGTGACTGTGCCGGCTGGCGCCCGGTCTGGCGTCCGAACTGGCGGTCCGGCCGCGTGGCGTCGGCTGCGGTGGAGCCGTTCGGTGCCGGTTGTTGCTGGCCCCGCCGGTCGATTCCGGGCTGGCGGGCTGTTTCAACGCCCCGTTCAAACCCCTGCCGGCGATCGAGCGTGGCGGCATCGCGGCGGTTGCCAAAACCACTTCTCACACCAGCCGCATCTCGTCCGCGTGGCGTCCGGTCCGGGTTGAACTGTGGCGAGCGCTGGTCGCGGCCATTTCCGGCGCCCGGAATTGCACCACGGTCAAATCCGCCGCGGTCCGGCCGGCGATTGTCGAAGTTTGCGCCGGGCCGGTTGCCATAGTCCCGCCGATACTGGTTGGCCCTGTTGCCAACATAGTTGCGGTTGCCGCCATAGGCATAGCCACCACCTGCAAACCGGTTGTTTACGCCGTTGCCGCGCGGGCCATTGCCACGCCAGTAATTCTGCCCCGGCCGCCCGGCCCAGCCGCGCCCGGCCTGCCACGGCGTCCAGTTCTGCCAGCGGCTGCGCTGGAAGTAGTTGAAGCCGACATTATAGGGCAGCAGCCTGCCGCCAAAGCCCGGCTGATACAGAAAAGCAGTCGGCGCCCAGACCCAGCTTGGCCCGTACCAGCTGTTCCAGTTGTTATAGCCAAAGCCGCCGCCAAAGCCGATTCCGATTGAAAAGTTGATGCCCGGCGGCACCGGCGCCCAGCCCAGCACATCCCCGCCGCTGCGGAAGGCTACCCAGTGCGGGCCCCATGTGGTCCCGGGAACCCACACCCAGCCCAGCGCCTGATCAAAGCCCCAGCGGCCATAATGGTCGGTTGCCCAACCCCAGGGATCGTTCGAAATCCAGAGCCGGTAAGGGGTCCAGCGGCCGTTCACATAGGGGCGCCAGCCGGCCGCAATGCGCGGCTGAAAGACCCGCCCCCAGCGGCTTTCCACCCAGTTTCCATAGCCCGAAAGCGGATCGTAAAAGGCCTCGACCGAACCGACATCCTGGCCGTCGAACAGATCGCCCGGCTGTTCTGCTCCGTCCCATGCAGGGTCCCAGCCCGGCTGGCTCCAGCCGGCGGGTTCCACCTGCTGTCCCCATTCGGAAGGTCCGGTCGGGGCGCCATAATCATAATCCGGAGCGCGGCCCGATACCTGGCCATAGGCACAGCCGCCAACAAGCAGACACATCAGCGGGGCAACCATGGAAAGGGCACGGACGGTCATTTGGCAGTCCTTTCGCGATAAACCCTCATGTGCAATGCACAGCTGCGGATATGAAGGAATCGTTACAGCAGGCGACCTGTCCGAACGATGAATGACACATCATGGCCTGCAGCGGCAAAGCCCCTGTACCGGAGCCGGAAAGGGGCAGCGATCTGCCGCAGTGTCGAAAGCCGGATAGCGCAAGTATTTCGCTTGCCATGCCGCCCGATTTCTTCCACCTGAGTAGCGACGCCGGTCAGCGGCATCACCCGGGGGGGATCGCTTCGCACCAACGTTCGTGCGGCCAGCGAAAGAGGGTTTACCATAAATGATTCAGCAAGCGCCTTCGCGTCGTGAGATTTTGCATGCCATTGGCATGCTGGGCGGTGCCGCCGTCCTCTATCAGGCCATGGAAGCCCTTGGCCATGCGAAGGAATCGCAGTTCAATGGCCCGCCCAACCTGTCCGGCGCCCGCCCGGGCGCGAGCGTGCTGGTGCTCGGCGCCGGCCTTGCCGGCATGCTGGCAGCCTATGAGCTGCGCAAGGCCGGCTACAAGGTGCAGATCATCGAATACAACAACCGCCCCGGCGGCCGGAACTGGTCGCTCTATGGTGGTGACACCTACACCGAGCTGGGCGGCGCCACCCAGAAAGTGGGCTTTGCACCGGGCAACTACCTCAACCCCGGCCCATGGCGCATTCCGTATCACCACCGGACGATCCTGCATTATTGCAAAGCCTTCGGGGTGCAGCTCGAGACGTTCAATCAGGTGAATTACCAGGCGCTGGTGCACAACAGCAAGGCGTTCGGCGGCAAGCCCATGCGCTACCGCGAGCTGGCCTCTGATTTTCACGGCAATGTGGCCGAGTTGCTTGGCAAGGCCATCGACAACAAGGGCCTGAACGGCAGCTTCACGGGCGAAGACGGAGACAAGTTGAAAGAGGCTCTGCGCCAGTGGGGTCTGCTCGACAAGGACATGCGCTATGTGCGCGGAAACAGCTCGTCGCGCCGGCGCGGGTTCGATCGGCCGCAGGGCGGCGGTGTGGACGGTTCGCCGATTCCGTCCGAACCCTACAAGTTCTCCGATGTTCTCGATTCGGGTGTGTGGGGGATCGTTTCCCAGCATATGTCGATCGACCATCAGGCGGCGATGTTCCAGCCGGTCGGCGGCATGGGCATGATCGGCAAGGCCTTTGGCCGGCAGGTTGCAGGGCTGGTCCGCTACAATGCCAAGGTCACCAAGATCGACCAATCCGGCGGCAAGGTGACCGCCACCTACACCGACACCCAGACCGGGCAGGTGGAGACAGCCAGCGCTGATTGGTGCGTGTGCACCATTCCGCTCGGCATTCTCAGCCAGATCGAGATGGATGCCTCTGCCGGTCTCACCTCGGCGGTGGCCGCCGTGCCCTATTCCAATTCGGTAAAGGTGGGTCTCGAGATGAAGACCCGCTTTTGGGAGGAAGAAGCCATCTACGGCGGCATCAGCTTCACCGACCGGCCTATTTCGATGATCTCCTACCCCTCGGGCGGCCTGCATACAGATACCCCGGGTGTGATCCTCGGCGCCTATACCTTCGGCAGCGCCTCCTACAAGTTCGCCGGCATGACCCCTGAGCAGCGAATCATGGAGGCGCTCGAGCAAGGCTCGGTATTCCACCCGGGCAAATACAAGGAAAACTTTTCGAACGGCGCTGCCGTGGCCTGGAGCCGGGTGCCGTTCACGCTGGGCTGCTGCGCCCAGTGGAACGAGGACACCCGCAAGGAGCATTACCAGACGCTCGTTGCGGTCGATAACCGGATCGTGCTTGCCGGCGAGCACGCCTCCTACATCGGCTGCTGGATGGAGGGCGCGCTGCTCTCCTCGCTCGATGCCATCACCCGCCTGCACAAGCGTGCCCTGGAGGCCTGACCCATGCGTACCCTGATTGCTCTCATGCTCCTCGTGCCGGTGCCGGCACTGGCCGCCCCAAAGGCAGCTCCCGCCCCGCACCCCGGCGCCATCGTGTATCAGGAAGTGTGCCAAGCCTGCCATATGGCCAATGGCCAGGGCGCGGTGGGCGCCGGCCGCATCGCCTCGCTGGCCAAGAACGAGAAGCTGGAATACCCCGACTATCCGATCAGTGTGGTCACCGGCGGGCGCGGCGCCATGCCATGGTTCCGCGGCCAACTCACCGACCAGCAGATTGCCGATGCAGTCTCCTATGTGCGCATCAATTTCGGCAATAAATACAAGAGCAAGGTTACCGCTGCCATGGTAGCAGAGCTGGGCGTTCCCGCCCCCGCAGGCGGGCGCGGCGGGTATTGATCCGGCTCAGCCGATCCGGAGAAGCGCATAGCCGAGCGACAGGCCGAGCGAGACCATCGAGGCCGCAAAGATAACCACGAGCGGCCGCAGCCCCGCGCGCATGATATCGGCCACCGGCGTGCGGATTGCGGTGGCGGCCACCGACATGGCGAGGATGCCGGTGGCAAGGTCTGCCGCAGCACTTGATGCCGCGACCGGGATGATCCCGGTGGAATTGACCCCCGCAACGGCAAAAAAGCCCAGCACGAACCAGGGCACCAGTGGCACCTTGCTGCGCTTGGCAGCCGGCACCCCATCTTCTGCCTGTGCGGGAAACCGCAGGCTCACCAGCCCGAGCACCGGCGCCAGCAACGCCACCCTTGCCAGCTTCACGATCGTCGCCGTTTCGCCGGCTGCTGGGCTGAAGGCATAGCCCGCCCCCACCGCCTGCGCCACGTCATGCACCGAGGCGCCGAGCATGTATCCGGCCTGTGCATCGCTCATCCCCAGCGCCAGCGCCAGCGCCGGGTAGAGGATCAGTGCCGTGGCGCTCATCATCGAGATACCCACCAGCGTCAGCGTCACGTCCGATTGGCTCACCCGCCTCTCGCCGAGCGTTGCCGATAGCGCCAGCGCCGCCGAGCCGCCGCATATGGCAGTCGCCCCGCCGCTGATCACCCCGCGCGCGGCCGTAAGCCCCAGCGCGCGCGCAACAGCCACCCCGGTGCCGAGCGTGGCCGCAACCGTAAGGCTCACCATCGCCAGCGCCTCCGGGCCAAGGGCTGCAATCTGCGCAAAGGTAATCCGCGCGCCGATAAGCACGATGGCGAGGCGCAGCAGCTCGCGCGCCGCCAGCCCCAGCCCCGGCGCCAGCCGCAGGTCACCGCTCAGAAAATTCAGGCTCAGCCCGATAAGCAGCGCCATGAGGGTAAGCGGCGCGCCGTAGCGGCTGGACAGCGTGGCGGCGGCCAATGTGGCCAGCACTGCCACCACAAGGCCCGGAATATAGTCGCGCAGCCTGGCCCGCGGCGATGCCTCGATATCCCCGAACAGATCGGCACCTTGGGGGAGGGGGCTTGGCGGCATGGCGAACCTATTTGCTCCTAGCCGAGCCGGCACTGGTTAGGAAGGGCAGCAGGCATGCCCCCTGGTTGGCAGCACTGGTGCACAGAGCCCTTAGCTTCTCACCAAACCAAAGGGTCGCGCTGCGTTCTCTCCGCCCGACACTCGCTCATGCCGTGTTAGAAAAAACGGGTCTTCACCATCGACGCGTTGATATCGGATAGCCTGGAACAGCCGGCGGCGGCGGCAACCTGCACGAGCTCCTGCTGCAAAAGCTCGATCAATCGTTGTGCGCCGGCAGTGCCGAATGCGGCAAGGCCCCAGCGCGTTGTCCGACCGAGCATGACCGCGTTGGCGCCCAGCGCCAGCGCTTTGAAGGCATCTGCACCGCGGCGCACACCGCTATCGAACAGCACAGGGACGCGCCCGTTCACCGCCGCCACGATCTCCGGCAAGACCTCCAGCGACGAAGGACCATAGTCCATCGACCGGCCACCGTGGTTCGAAACGATGATCCCGTCCGCGCCGTGCGCAATCGCCAGCCTGGCGTCGTCGGCCTCCAATATCCCTTTGATCAGCAACTTGCCTTTTACCATCCGCCGCACATCATCGATGTATTGCCATGTGTACCACAGGCGCCGGTCGTTGATCCGGTACCGCGCCGAACCAGTCGCCGCTTCACCTGCCGCCCCGGTTCCAACGGCGCGCCTGCGCGCAGCGCCCCCAAAGTTCCGGTCCTGCGCCGAGCGTTCATAAAAGGACGCTTGCTGGTCGACGGTGATGATGATGCTGTTGCAGCCGGCATTCTGGTAGCTTTCGATCAACCGCTGCGTGGCCTCGCGGTCCTCAACTGGATAAAGCTGCGCCCATAACGTCCCGCCCGGCACTGCGGGGGCAACTTCGGTCACCGGCGTGCTGGTGTTCACGCTCAGTATCATCAATGTCTTCGATGCGGCGTTCGCCGCCTTGTACATGCCGATTTCTGCATCAGGATGCAGCGGCCGCATCGTCGCTGTTGGCGCAACGATGAGCGGGAACTTCATTTTCACACCTAGCAACTCTGAAGAGAGATCGATTTGCGGCTCTGCGATAGCGGCACCCTTAGGCACGATATCGACCCATTCGAACGCCCGGCGATTGCGCAGCAGCGTGAACTCGGAGCCATCGCCGTGCGCGGTATAGTCATAAACCTGCTGGGTAACATTGCCGAAGAAGACCGGCTCAAAGTCGAAAGATGTCTGCATCTCGGCAAGGCTCAACACCCGGCGATGCTCGCTAAGGGGCCGTGGGTCGGTTTGCGCCATGACCGCCGCAACGGGCGAGGCGGCCATCAGCCCTGCCATGCGGACCAGCGCCGTGCGCCGGGTCGGATTGATCAACCAGGATTTCCCGGTGTCAGCCACGGGTGTCTGCCACAGCAGCAAGCGCCGCGTGAACACGCAACAGGCTGGGGTCGACCGCCGCCAGCGAGGGGCGACCACACATGCACATATAGCGGGCAAGCTCCGTCTGCAGCATCTCGATAACGCCCTGCACGCCTTCAGCGCCATAGGCCGCCAGGCCCCACATGACGGGCCGGCCGATCAACACCGCTTTGGCGCCAAATCCGAGCGCCTTGATGATGTCGGTGCCGCGGCGGTAGCTGCCATCGACGAACACCGGAACCTGGTCACCAACAGCTTCGACAATCGGGGCGATGAGCAGCAGCGTTCCGGGTGGCGCAACCGCGTTTTCGGCACGATAGTTCGACACCACCACAGCCTTGGCACCTCGCGCGACGGCTTCCTTCGCATCGGCCGGTAGCGTGATACCCTTTACGATGACCGGCAGCGACGTTCCCTTGATGACAGCCTCGACTTTCTTCCAATTGGTGCGCCCCATGGCTGGGTTCACCGTCACGACAATGGCGCTGGCCTTTGCGGCCATCGCCTCGGCAAGCCGGTCCGCAATCGTTGGACTGCTCGCATCGACCTGAACCCAGAGGGGCGTGGAGGCGGCCTGGGCGACAAGGGCCAGTGGGGCGCTGGACTCGCTGCTGATCACCATCGCTGCTTTTGCAGCGGTTGCGCCCCGCGCCGTGGCAATCTCACCCTCTGCATGGAAGCGCGTCTGATTGGCAATCGGGCCTACGATGATCGGTGCAAAGTGCTCATCGCCAAACAGGGTGCTCGTCAGATCCAGATCGCGCGTCGGAATATTCATTCGCGGCCGCAGCGTTATGCGATCGGTAATCGTCCTGTCGCTGCCGGAAATCGATGCGAGCCGCGCCGGTCCCAGCACACGCTGTGCCTGGGCCTCATATTCGAGCACATCCACAAGATCCTCTTGCGGAACCAGCATTGGCGGCGGATCCGGCATGCGAAGCATGGGTGTGGCTTGGTTCTGGAGTGTCGCACCAAGCGCCGGTGTTGCGCTGCCGATCACGGTGGCGGTCACTGTCGAGCCCATCAAGCCAATGGCTTGGCGGCGGGATGGCGTTTTTGCGGGAATGTTGGCCTCTCCCACGTCGCGCGCCTGTCTAAAAATCGGCCGATACGAGATTGGTCGGGCGGCCCGCGACGAAATTCTCGATATTATCAAAAAGCTGGTTGGTAAGGCCTTGCTGGGCTTCATCGCTGGCCCAGGCGACGTGCGGAGTGATGATCACGTTGGGCCGCCTGGCAATCCGCATGATCGGGCTGTCGGCAGGTGGCGGCTCGGGCATGGTCACATCGAACCCGGCGCCGGCAATCAGCCCTTCTGCAAGCGCGCGCTCCAGATCCTCTTCCACAACCAGCTGGCCACGCGACGTATTGATGAGGATGGGTTTCTTCGCCATGCGCAGGAATTCCGGATAGGCGATCATGCCCTTGGTCGAGGGCATGAGCGGGCTGTGCAGCGTGATAACATCGCTGGTTTCGATCACCTGATCCCAAGGTGTGTAAAGCGGGCCGAGGTCCTTTACGCCCTTGTGCGCGGCGAACAATATTTCCATGCCGAACGCACGCGCCAGTGCGGCAACACGCTGCCCCAATACGCCTTCGCCAATGATCCCCAACTTCTTGCCGCTCAAATCGCGGATAGGGTGGTCGAAGAAACAGAACTGGCCTGCCTCCTGCCAGCGCCCGGCAAGCACATCCTCGCGGTAGGCAATGATGTTGCGTTGCAGCGCGAGGATAAGCGCCATGGTGTGCTCGGGCACGGTGTTGACCGCATAACCGCGAATATTGACGACCCTGATGCCATGATCGCGGCAATAAGCCTTGTCGATGCAATCGGTGCCGGTCGCGGCGACGGCGATCAACTTGAGCTCTGGAAGCTGCGCCAGAACATCGGCAGACAACGGCACCTTGTTGTTGATGATGATGGTGGCGTGCCGGGCGCGCTCGACCACCTGATCGGCGCGCGACTGGCCGAAGCTCGTCATCTCATGTGGAAACGAGGGCGTGCCGAGGCGGATCTGCGGCGCAATGGTATCGCGGTCCAGGAACACGATTTTGTGGTGCGCCACAGCGGCAGGATCAGCGGTCACTTCGGCTCCCGGCTCCAGATGTGCGGGCGCGGTTACCGCTTGGCCAGCGGGCCAGCGGTCACCACGCCCTGCGTATTGGCGAGCGGCCCGAGTTCGGCTGCAGCCCCGCGGGCAATGAGAGAGGTTTCGCTACCCGCCTGGAAGCAGGTGAAATCCGGCCGGTCGCGCCATGCCAGCGGGCCGCACAGCCGCTTGCCGGCTGCAATGGTCGCATCATGCACAATGTTGATGGCGCGCTCATAATCTGGCGTGCCCCTGGCAAAGCCGGTGAAGTTGCCGAGATCTCCGCCCGCGGCAAACACCGCCGTTATGCCAGGCACCTTGGCGATTTCGGCAGCGTTCTGCAGCCCTTCGAGCGTCTCGATCATCACGATGAGCACGATGTTATCGTTGATCGTCTGCCGGTAGCCGCCCGGCACACCGCCCCACATGTCCGGTCCGAATGCCTGGCCGCCGCCGGCGCTGCGCCGGCCCATGGGCGGGAAGAACACCCAGCTTGCCGCCTCGCGCGCCTCCTCCACCGTATCGACGGTTGGCAACACGATGACCAGCGCGCCGGCATCCAGCGCATGCTGCACCTCCCGCTCGTCGGTGTACGCAATGCGGACACCGGGAACCGCCTTGGCATAGGGGCAGGCCGCCCACATGCGGGCAGCCTGGTTCCAGTCACGCGTGTTGTGCTGCATTTCGGTCCAGATGAAGTCGTAGCCGGCGTTGGCCATCGCGCAATAGGTCTCCGGATCGGTGGCGCTGAAAACCGTGCCGCCGGTCACTTTGCCGCCCTGCTTCAGCTTCTGCATCACCGGGTTCCAGATGGTGGACGCGGTCTTTGGCAGATAGGCCGGGCCATATTTCCAGGTCTTTGGATCAAAAGCGCCGCTATTGACCGCACCGGCGGGCGGCCGCGCAAAGGCGCCGCTGTCCTGCCCCGCAGCGGGTGCGAGCGGGAATTGCAATTTGCCGGCTTCAGCGTTGTTGGCATAGGGGTCCGCCGATACCGCGGGGGCCGGCTGCTGTGCAGTCGCCTGCGCGGTCAGCAAGGCCAGAGTTGCCAGTCCGATCCACCGTATCATTGTCTTTTCCCCCCAGATGCCGTCTGTTTTTCGACGTTCGTTATCAAGCCCGATATCAGGGCACGAGCAGCGTGAACGGCCAGACATAAGCCATCAGCATCACCACCCCGCCAACCAGCGTGCCCAGCACGATGCTGTGAATGAACACATAGCGCAAGATCACACTTTCCTGACCATACCACTGCGTTGCTGTGGAGGCGACAACGATGCTCTGCGCATCGATCATCTTGCCCATCACACCGCCCGTGCTGTTGGCGCTCGCCATCAGCACCGGCGACAGGCCGAGCTGCTCGGCCGTGATCCGCTGCAGCCCGCCGAACAGCACGTTCGATGCGGTATCCGAGCCGGTGACTGCAACGCCCAACCAGCCTAGCATCGAGCCGAAGAACGGGTAGAAAATGCCCGTGGCGGCAAAGGCCAGCCCCATTGTCGCATCAACGCCCGAAAACCGGGTGAGATAGCCAAGCGCGAACATCGCCGCGATGGTGAGCAGCGACGGGATGACCGACCGGAAGGCGCGCCCATAGGTGGCCGCAATCTCCAGCGGCTTGGCGCCGAGCACAAACCCCGAAATCAGCCCGGCCAGAAGGATTGCGGTGCCCGATGCCGATAGCAGGTTGAAATTGTAAATGGCTGGATCGAGCACCGGCTCCGCCACCACCGGCGGCACCCGCTGCACCATATTGTTCAGGCCGCTGAACACGATCGCGGGCTTGAAGATGCCATCGAGAATTGCCTTCACCGCCGGCAGGCCCCACAGGAATACCAGGATCGTCAGGATGATCCACGGCGTCCAGGCCTTGCGCAGCGCGGCCGGGCTGGCCGGGGCTGCCATCATGGCACCGCCCGCCACGGCCAGGCCGGCGCCGCCACCGATCTGCGCGGCAGGGTCGCCTTCCACCGGCGCTTCGGTGACCACCGGCGCACGCTCGTCCCCACGCGTCAGCGGCGCTTCGTTGACGTGCATGATGGATTTTGGCTGCCAGAACCGCAGGAAGGTGACCAGGGAGATGATCGATACGATGCCTGAACCCACCGCGGTCAGCCATGGCCCGTGAAGGCTGGAGATAAGCAGCTGCGTGACCGCAAAAGCGGTGCCGGCAACCAGCACCGCCGGCAGCACTTCCATCGTCCGCCGCCAGCCGCAATAGGCGCACAGCAGCCAGAACGGCACGATCATCGCAAACGGGAACATCTGCCGGCCGACCATCGTGGACAATTCATCGAGCGGCAGCCCGGTGTATACCGAAAGCACGACAAGCGGCGTGCCCAGCGCACCAAAAGCGACCGGGGCAGTATTGGCGATCAACGACAGCCCCGATGCCTGCAGCCGCGTGAAGCCAAGGCCGATCAGCATTGCGCCGGTGACCGCCACGGGCGACCCGAAGCCGGCCGCGCCTTCAAAAAACGCGCCGAAGCAAAAGGCGATCAACAACAGCTGGAGGCGGCTGTCATCTGTAACGCGCGCGATCGAATCGCGCAGCACGTCGAACTGCCCGCGCTCGTTGGTGAGCTTGTAGAGAAAGATGATGTTGAGGATGATCCAGCCAATCGGCAGCAAGCCATAGGCAGCTCCATAGGCAGCCGCCCATCCGGCGAGCTCCACCGGCATGTTGAACCCCAGAACCGCTATGGCCAGCGCAGCGGCAAGCCCCGCGAGCGCGGCCACGTCCGCACGCAATTTGAATATGCCGATACCGCCCAGCAAAACCACAACGGGCAGCGCTGAGATAAGTGCAGATAGCATCGGTGAATTGAACGGGTCGTAATTTTGCGACCAGACCATGTGCGCGCCCCCCTTGGCGGTTCACCTTTTTTCAGGCCCGCCGCCCCTTGGCAATAGCTAAGTTGCGGCCCGCGCGCCAAGCCGGGCTGGTATCCGCCGGAACGGTCGCTCTTGCCCTCCAAGCCCGATTCCGGCGAGACAGGGGCGTTCGGGCCACAGAGACCGGGCGATTCTGGGGGGACCATGGTCAAGCTCGCGGCAAACCTGTCGATGATGTTCACCGAAATGCCGTTTCTGGACCGGTTTGCGGCCGCCGCGGCTGCAGGTTTCAAGGGCGTCGAGTATCTGTTCCCCTATGAGGAGCCGGCCGCGCGGCTGCGCGCTGCGCTAGATGCACATGGCCTGCAGCAGATATTGTTCAACGCCCCCGCCGGTGATTGGGGGGCGGGCGAGCGCGGAATCGGCGCGCATCCGGGGCGCGTTGCACAATGCCGCGCGGGCACCGCGCTCGCGATCGATTATGCGCGGCAACTGGGTTGCCCGAACATCCATATCATGGCCGGGATTCGCCCGACCGATGCCGATCCTGCCGAATGCGTGGAAACACTGGTCGGCAATTTGGTGCATGCGGCCGATCTGGCAGCGCCGCACAGCATTTCCATCCTTGTCGAGGCGATCAACACCAAGGTCGATATCCCCGGCTTCGTCGTCGATAGCAGTGCTGCGGCAATCGCCATTATCGACCGCGCCGGGCGCGACAACATCCGCTTCCAGTACGACATTTACCACATGCAGATCATGGAGGGCGATCTGGCCCGCACCATCGAACGCCTGCTGCCACGGATCGGGCATATCCAGCTTGCCGATAACCCCGGCCGGGGCGAGCCGGGCAGCGGCGAGATCGCCTATGACTGGCTGCTGCCCCGGATCGACGCTCTCGGCTATGATGGCTGGATCGGCTGTGAATACCGGCCTGCGTCAGGAACAATCGAAGGGCTGGGCTGGGCAAACGCCTGGCTGGGCGGCCAGTAGCAACGCGCGTCGAGGAGAGCGCAGCCCATGCGGATCGGCTTTGCCGGAAAAGGCCTCAGCGGGCGTCATTCGGCCATCTCCTGTGACCGCAACTCGGAGGCAGTGAACAGGAAAATTGATCGAGCACGTCGACGATCGTGGCAAAGTCGACAAGTCTGCGGGTTTTGCGCTGGGACGTAAGGTTCGCTTTGCGCCCCCTAATCGGCCATTAAAGCAAACAATCACCGCTCCCAAAAGCGTACCTTGCGCGTCGTAACTTGAGTCGTCCGTAAACCGATGGCTCTAGGGTAAGGACCCATTGATCTGATCTGCGTAATCTGATTCAAGCTCCGTAAGGAGCCTGAGTGATGAGCGATCTATTTTGGCTGACGGACGAGCGAATGGCTCGGCTTCAGCCGTTCTTTCCCAGGCGCCATGGTCGGCCACGGGTCGATGATCGCCGCGTGCTGAGCGGCATTATCTTCATCAATCGCAATGGGTTGAGGTGGCGGGATGCGCCCCGGGAATATGGTCCGGCAAAGACGCTCTATAACCGCTGGAAGCGATGGAGCGACAAGGGTGTCTTC
>JBBQIP010000005.1:0-26843 GCA_038325045.1 Sphingomonadales bacterium | reverse complement strand
AAATCGGGTGCAGGGCCGCCGGCCCTGCCCGCCGGAGGCCCTTCTTTTAATTGCCCGTGTTCAATAGCGTGACCGAGATTCGGCGGTTGCGGGGGTCCAGCCGGTCCTTCGGGTTGAAGGGATCGGTATCGGCCACGCCTTCGATGCGGCGAAAGCGGCGTTCGTCGATGCCGGACTGGCTGAGGATGCGGCGCGTGGTATCGGCGCGGGCGCCCGACAGGGTCCAGTTGTTGGTGGGGCCGGCGGCGAAGCGGGCGCTATCGGTATGGCCGCGCACGGTGAGCAGATTGGGGGTGCCCTCGATGGCCTTGGCAACCACATTTACCAGTGCCATCGCCTCGGGGGTGAATGCGCTGGTACCGCTGCCGAACATCGAGAAATCGGCGCGTTCGATGATCTCGATGCGCAGGCCATCGTTGGTGCGGACCAGCCGCACCTGGCCGCGCAGGCCCTTCAATGTAGGATCGCCGGCAAGGCGCGCGTTGATGATGCGCTCGACCATGCGGAAGCGGGTATCATCGGCCGCACGGCGTTTTGCGGCGGCCTGCTGGTCGTCCTTTGCATCGTCGTTGGCGGTCATCGGTCCGCCGCCGCCGCCGCCGGGCACCGCTACCGGGCGCGGGCCGGAAATCGTGGCGCTGGGGGCCACACCCTGTTCGGATTGCAGCGAGCGGCCGCCCATCACGCCGTTCGATCCGCCGGAATTCTTCATTTCGATGATGGTGGGGGTGAAGTAATCGGCGATGCCCTTGCGCTGGTCTTCGTTGGTGGCGCCGATGATCCAGAGCAGCATGAAGAACGCCATCATCGCGGTCACGAAATCGGCATAGGCGATTTTCCAGGCGCCGCCGTGATGGGCATGGCCATGGTGCTTCTGCTTCCGGATGATGACTTCCGGCTCGATGTGCAGTTCGGGTTTCATGGCAGGCTCAACGGGCGGCCCTCAGCCCGTCGAACACCTCGGCAAAGCTGGGCTGGTTATAGGGGTCGATGGCGGTGCGCGCGGCTTCGATGACCAGCGGCTGCGGCGCGCCTTTCAAGGATGCGACGATGACCCGGCGGATGATGAGGTAGATCTCCGCATCCGCATCTATGACCGTGCGCAGCCGTGCCGAGATTGGCCCGACGATGCCATAGGAGAGCAGCACCCCCAGAAAGGTGCCGACCAGTGCCGAGCCGATCATGGCGCCCAATATGGCCGGCGGCTTGTCGATGCTGCCCATGGTCTTGATAACGCCGAGCACGGCGGCGACGATGCCCAGCGCGGGCAGCGCGTCCGACATGGTTTGCAGCCGGTCCACGGCCTTTAGCGCTGCGGCGTGATGGGTTTCGATAGCGGTCTCGATCACGTCATCTACGGCTTGGGGGGAGAGCGAGCCGGTGCTGACCACCAGCAGCCGCATCGAATCGCAGAGCAGGTGGAGGAAGAAGGGATCGCGCAGGAACTGCGGATAATCGGCGAAGATGGCGCTCGATTTGGGGTCTTCGATATGTGGCTCCACGGCCACTGCGCCGTCGGTGCGGAACATCTTCATCAGCCGCGCGGTGAGGAAGATGGCGGCGCTGTAATCCGGCTTCTTGTACTTGGGCCCCTTGATGATGAGCCCGACCCCGGCGCCCATTTCCTTGATGCCGCGGATATCGGTTGCCACCAGCGTGGCGCCGGCGGCCGCGCCGCCGATGATGAGCATTTCGAGCGGCAGCGCCTGCGCGATGACCAGCAGATTGCCACCGGCGAGGGCAAAGCCGCCGAAGACCATGACCAGCAGAACCACAAGGCCGATAACGGAAATCATGCTCGACCCTGTGCTCCCTTTGGCGACGCGCAAGGGGAGGCGCCCCGGCACAAAGGGGTTTACGGCGCGGGGCGGGAAGGGGTTAGGGCGGGCAAGGTTAACAATTGGAAGGGTAGCGCGTGGCCGGGTCGGGTAGTGCGCTCAAAAGCCCCGGGTCCCTAGCCTAAAGCGGGCTCCACCAGGTGATGGTGTGCACATCGTGCGCGCTGGTCCAGACCCCGGTGGGCGTGTAGCGCAGCGCGCCGCTGCCGGCGGCCGGGCCGATGCGGGCATCGACAGCCAGCGTTACCGGATCGATGACCACGAAGGTCTGGCCCAGCGTGGTGCGCAGCCAGACCTTGCCGCCGCCGGTATCGATATCGCCGTATTTGAGGGTTGCATCGACCTTGGCGCGCCCGGTTACCTCGCCGGAAACCGGGTCTATGCGGGCGACGGTGCCATCGAGCTGTTCCTGCACCCATACCGCGCCTTCACCGGCGGCGAGAAAGCCCGGCTGGCTGCCGAGGCTGGTGGTCTTGACCGCCATGTTGCTGGCGGGATCGACCTTCTGGAGGGTGCGGCGGGCGGCGCTGACCACCCAGAGCGCATCATGGCCGAATGCCAGAAAGTGGCTGCCCGGCTCCACCTTGATGCGGGCGATGACGGTGTTGGTTTGCGGATTGATGCGGGCGACGATGCCGGGGGCCTCGCTGGCCACCCAGACCGAGCCGGCGCCCGAAACGACGTTCATTTCCCCATCCGGGCTGGCGAGGCCGGTTTGCAAGATCTTGGTACGCTCGGCGGTTTTCAGGTCGATGCGGTTGATGGTTTTTTCCACACAGTCCGCCACCCAGAGCGAGCCGGCGGCGATGGCCATGGTGCCGCAGGGCTTGGCCATCTTCACCTCGGCGAGCTTGCCCTCCCGCGACCAGCGCTCCACCCGGCCGGCATTGGTAACCCACACACTGTCACCATCGACGGTCATGAAATCCGCAAAGCCGGGGACGGGTATCACTGTTTCCACCGGTGCTGCCTGTGCGGTGCCGGCGAGGCCAAGGCCTGCTGCCAATGCCATGGCGGTTCGGTTCAGGATCATGAGGCTGCCTGTCAATTGAGGGCGGAAGGGGAGCGTGCGCGCTTCGCCCGGATGCGGTCAATCCATGGCTGGAAAGGGAACAGCCATTGTTCGGCAATGGAGAGGCGCTTGCGGTCCCCCTGGCCGACCAGCGTTGATTCGCCTTCCCGGTAGGTGCCGAAAATGCGGTCCATCAGGATAAGCGAATTGCCGTAGTTGCAGCGCGTATCTTCATAGCTGAGCGCGGTGTGGTGCAGGCTGTGGTGGCGGATGGTGGTGAAGAAGAAGGAATACCAGATGGGCGGGTTGGCGCGGACATTGGCATGGGCATAGATGGCGATGGTGCTGCCCATGCTGATGCCGGCGAACACCGCAGACGTGCTCCAATCGAACAAGGCGATGACGCCGAGGCTGATGAGGAACAGCTCGATCGGGTTGCCGACCCGAACGCCCTGCATCTGATCCCCGCCCTTCTTATCGAGGCTCTTTGTTAATCGCAAAGCTGTCACAAGCGCATGGGGCATTCGACGTATACGCTTGCCGAAATGTCCTGGAACGGCACCCTGATCGGGCGCCGCCGGACAATTTATCGCAGCTGGTCCCACAGGCTCTGGCTGGCGGTGCGGGCGAAGCTGGCCTGGGCGGCTTCCAGCACCGAAAGAAGCCTTTGCAGCCGGGCAATGCCGCTGGCCATGTCGAGATCCTCCAGCCGCGACAGGTCGCTCGATGTGGCGAGTTTCTGCGTGGCCAGCCGTTCCTGCTCGGCATCCAGCCGCGCGCCGCGGGCGCCGATTGTGGCCTGGGCATCGGCCAGCCGGTCGCCATGCCCCTCGATCTCGCCCAGCCGCTGGGCGAGGGCTGCGGTGCGCAGATCGGGGTCGGGTTCGGTGAGTGCTGCTACCAGCCCAGCCATGCTGGCGAACAGATCGGCGCTGCCCAATGGCCTTTCGGGCGAGGGCGGGGCGTTCTGGCCAAAGGCTTCGGGGCCGGTGATTCCGGTTTCCACCAGCGCGCCGCCAGCCGCAATGCGCGGCGCCCGGCCAGCGCCCTGCCAGACCAGCTGGCCGGTTGCATCTGGTGCATAGGCCGGGCCGGAGCCGAGGGCGCCGCCGAAAACTGGCGCGCCGTCGGCATCCCGGGTTTCGGCCAGCCCGGTGAGGCTGGTGAGCAGTTCGGCCAGCTCCCCTGCCAGCACCGCACGGTCCGCTGGTGCCATGGTGGCGTTGCTGCCTTGCAAGCCGAGTTCGCGCGCCCGCTGCACCAGCGTGAGCGCCGATCCGAGCGCGATATCGGCGGTGCGGAGCCGGCGGCTGGCGGCATCGATGGCGCCGTTCGTAGCATCCTCGCTGGCCTGGGCGCGGCGCAGCGTGGCGGCGCGGCTGAAGGCCACCGGATCATCGGACGGGGCGTTGACGCGCCGACCGGTGGAGATCTGCGCCCGCACGTTGCTGATCTGCGAACTGAGGCCGGAGAGCTGCGCGACCTGGCCCTGGTGGCGGGCGCGGGTGTTGATGGCGCTGATGCTGGCGGTGGCGGGCGGCAGGCTCATCTGCTTACGCCCAACATGGTATCGAACATATCCCGCGCGGCGGCGATGACCTGTGCGTTGGCGCGGTAGGCCATTTGCAGCCGGGTGAGCTCGGCGGCCTCGCGGTCAAGGTCCACGCCCGATACTGCATCGGCGGCGCGGGCGGCATCATCGCGCACCGCCCGTGCCGATGCCTGCAGCCGGTCGGTTTCGGCCAGCCGGGCGCCAAGGCTGCTGATGCGCGCGGTGAAGCTGGCCTCCAGCGTGCCCTCCGGATTGGCCAGCGCGCGCACGCTGGCGAGCGCCAGCATGGTGCTGTTATCGTTGCTGCCGGCGCCGCTGGGCAGCACCCTGAAACTGTCTCCCACCGCAGCCGCGCCGCTGATTGTGAAGTTGAAGCCATCGCCGGCCACCGGCAGGCCCGGCACATAGGCGAGGCTGGCGAGCACGGTGCCGCTGGCGGGATCGATGACATCGAGCGTGCCCGGGGCTGTGACGAGGAGGGTGAGCGGCGGCGGCGCTGCAAAAGCGGTGGCGGAGGGATCGAGCGCGGCGGTGATGCGCGCGTCGCCCTGATTGAGGGGGTTGGCATCGGCGAGGAAGCGCGCGGCTGCTGCAACCCGGTCCGGCCCCAGCGGGCGCAGCTGGAGCGTGGAGGCGCCGGTGGCAGGGAGCAGGGTCCAGCTGTCTCCTGTTCGGGCGCCGGCGCCGGGGCGGACCTCCAGCCCGTCGAGCATGAGCGGGCCGGCGCCGGAAACGCTGGCGGTGCCATCGATGCGCGCGAGGGTGAAGCCGCCGGCATCAGCGATAAGCCGGTAGCCATCCGGCGCCGGGGTGGCGCCATCGGCCAGCACGGCATCGAGCGAGGCGCTGCCGGCATTGGCGAGGCCGCTGCTGATGGCCACACCGGCGGTGTTGAACAGCGCCTCGCCGGGGTCGCCGCGCAGATCGGTGCCGGACTGGTGCCAGCTGTTGACCGCATCGGCAAACCGCAGCGCCGAGGCATCGATGGCGGTGCGCAGCCCGGCAAGCTCGCGGCCAGCCTCGATAAGCCCGGCCATGCTGCCTGAAAGCGGCAGCCGAACCACTTCGGCGCGGTGGGTGGGGTCCAGCAGCAGCTCAGGCCCGGCCGGGCCGTTGCGGCCCTCCACCGCGACTGCATTGCCGAATTCCGGCACCAGCAGCGGGCCAGTGGGGCCATTGCCGAGCCGCACGATGGCGGCGCCCTTGGTGCCTTCGGTAACGGTAATGCGCACCCGCGCCGCCAGATCGGCGAGCAGGCTGTCGCGGCTATCGAGCAGGCCGAGGCTGGGGGCCACGCCGGCCTGGGTGCGGCGCAGTTCCTCGTTCACCCGGGCCAGGCCGGCGGTGATGGCGTTCACTTCCGTGCTGGTGGTCGCAACGGCGCTGTCGATATCGGCAGCGAGCGCGGACAGGCTGTCTCCCAGCCGGCGGTAGGTGGTGGCGGCGCTGTCTGCCCGGTCGAGGAACAGGGTGCGGGCGGCCTGCGAGGTGGGGGCGGCGGCGAGATCGGTGGCAGCATCGAACACGCCCGACAGGGCGCTTTCAAGCCCGGCGCCGGTGAGGCTGGTTTCGATGCGCTGCAGCCAATCGGCGCGCGCTGCCAGCCGGCTATGGTCGCCCTCCGCCACCCGGGCGCTGGCGATCTTGAGCGGATCGCCGGACCGCTCCATGGCGCTGGCGCGCACGCCGCTGCCGGCGATGGGGACGATCTGCAGGATACCGCTGTTGCCCGACAGCGCGGTTTCCAGCCGCACGCTGCGCCGCGCATAGCCGGGGGTATCGGCATTCGCCACATTATCCCCGGTCACCGCCAGCGCTGCCTGATAGGCGAGCACGCCAGCCGAGCCTACTGCCAAAAGATCACTCATCGCGCGGCCTCCGCAGCCGGTTGGGCAGGCAGCAGCCGGGCGATGCCGAAGGGTGCGGTGCTGGCGATCATTTCAGCGCGCAGCCGGTCAATCTGTTCTTCCTGCACCTGGCGGCCGCCGCCTAGCGGGCTGTCCCCGCCAAAGCCGCCGCTCATTTTGAAGGCGCGGCTGCTGCCCAGCATCTGCGCGACCAGCATGGCCTCGAAGCCACGCGCGGCCTTGGCGGCAGCAGCCGGGCCATCGGCGGGCCAGCCGGGGCGAGTGAGGGCGAGGCCGCGTTGTGCCGGGAGTGCGAGCGCGCGCGGCGCCGGCAGCGGCATTTGGCTGCCGCCATCGAGCGGCCGGCCGGTGAGGCGGGTGGGCGGCAGCAGGTCCATCAGATGACAACCAGTTCGGCACGCAGCGCGCCGGCGGCCTTCAGCGCCTCCAAAATGGCGACGATGTCACCGGGAGCAGCGCCGAGTGCGTTTACCGCATCGACAATGGCGCCCAGCTTCACGCCCGGGGCGAACAGCGCCATGCGGGCCGGGCTTTCCCCGGCTTCCACCGTGCTCTGCTGGGTGATGACGGTCTGGCCACGGCCCAAGGCGTTCGGCTGGCTGGCCTGCTGGTTTTCGGTAATCCGCACGGTGAGGTTGCCGTGGGCGACGGCCGACGGGAGAATTCGCACATCCCCGCCGATGACCACGGTGCCGGTGCGGGCGTTTACGATGACCTTGGCGGCCGGGCTGGCGGGCGCCACTTCGAGGCTTTCGATGCGCGAGGCCAGCGTGATCCGCTCGGGCGTGGTGGCCGGCGCGTTGACCATTATCGTGCCGGCATCCTCGGCCTGGGCGATGGCGCTGCCGGCCATGGTGTTGATCGCATCGGCAATAGTGCGCGCGGTGGTGAAATCGGGTTCCGCCAGCAGCAGCCCCAGCGTATCGGCGCCGGCAAACGGCGAGGGCACCTGCCGCTCCACCGCCGCACCGCCGGGGATGCGGCCTGAAGACGGCGTGCCGACGACGATCTTGGAACCGTCGCGGCCTTCTGCGCCGAAACCGCCGACGGCGAGATTGCCTTGCGCGAGGGCATAAACCTCGCCGTCTGCCCCCTGCAGCGGGGCCAGCAGCAGCGTGCCGCCGCGCAGCGAGCGGGCCTGGCCGAGCGCCGAGACGGTGACATCAAGCCGCTGGCCGGGCCGCGCGAAGGCTGGAAGCTCGGCGGTGATGATGACGGCGGCGGCGTTGCGAAGCTGGGGGTTGACGCCCGGCGGCAGCAGCACGCCGAGCCGCGCGGTGGCGGACTTCAGGGACTGGATGGTGAAATCGAGGTTCTGGTCGCCGGTGCCGGTGAGGCCCACTACCAGCCCATAGCCGGTGAGCGCGTTGGCGCGCACGCCCTGCCAGCGGGTGATGTCCTTCAGCCGCTCCGCGTGCGCCGGGCCGGCGAGAAGCATGAGGGCGGCCGCCAGCAGGAGCAGCGCCGGAAGGGCTGCAAGGGCTGCGAGCAGCAGCCGGCCGGCGAGCGCTGCGGCGTGGGTTACCGGCTCGGCGAGCAGCAGGCGCTGGGCCGCCCAGGCGGTGCGGACCAGTGGCAGCATCGGCGGCTGCGGATGGCGAAGGCTCGGGTAGCGCATGGGACTGTCCTTTCCGCCGCCTAGAGCGGCGATACCTTGGCAAAAAAGCGTGCCAGCCAGCCTTGCCGGGCCTGATCAGCCACCTGGCCGGTGCCGGCGTAGCGGATGCGCGCATCGGCCACCCTTGTGCTGGCCACGCTGTTGTCCGGCCCCAGATCTTCCACGCGGATGAGGCCGGTAAGCTGGATCTGCTCCTCGCCGCGGTTGAGGGTGAGGCGCTTTTCACCGGCCACCATCAGCACGCCGTTGGGGAGCACGCGGGCGACGGTGACGGTAAGCTCGCCCGAAAGCTGGTTATCCTGCTGGGCGGAGCCGCTGCCGGTGAAGCTTTGGGTGCTGCCGCCCTGGGTGAGCGCGCCGGGCACCAGATTGAAGGGCAGCGTATCGGGCAGGCCGATGTTGTTCGCGCTGTCGCGGCTGCTGCCGGCGCTGGCGGATTTGCTGGCCTGGGTGCGCTCGACCAGCCGGATGGTGACGAGATCGCCAACCCGGCTCGCGCGCCGGTCCGACGCCAGCCCGGCAAAGCGGCTGGGATGATAGAGGCTGCCGCTGTTGGGGCTGGCTGCAAGGCCCACAGGCAGCGGCGGCTCGGCGGAGAGCGGCGGCGCTGGCAGCGGCAGGGTGGCGGCGATACGCTTGGCGCTGCCAAAGCCTTCGTCCGCGCAGGCACCCAGCGCCAGCAGCAGCCCGGCAAGGGCCGCGATCTCAGCTGTTCTGGGTGACATAACGGGCCATTTCATCGGAAGCGTTGATAACCTTGGCGTTGATCTCATAGGCGCGCTGGGTTTCGATCATCTCCACCAGCTCCTGCACGGTGCTGACGTTGGACCCTTCGAGCGCGCCCTGCCGCAGCCGGCCGGCGCCGTCCTGCCCGGCCACGGCCTGTTGCGGCGTGCCCGAGGCGGCGGTTTCCGAATAGAGATTGTCGCCGCGTGGTTGCAGTCCGGCCGGGTTGAGGAACCGGGTGAGCTGGATCTGCCCGGCTTCCACCGGCGCTGCCTGGCCGGCAACGATCACCGAAACCAGCCCATCGGGCGCGACGGTGATGGACTGGGCGCCTTGCGGGATGGTGATGGCGGGTTGCAGCCGCAGCCCGGCGTTGGTGACCAGCTCGCCATCGGCGGAGAGCTTGAACGAGCCGTCGCGGGTGAAGGCCTGGGTGCCATCGGGCTGGCTGACCGAGAAGAACCCGTCGCCTTCGATGGCCATGTCGAGCGCATTGTCGGTGTTGACGAGGCTGCCCTGGCTGTGGATGCGCTCGATGCCCGCCACCCGCACGCCGGTGCCGGTACCCAGCCCGGTGGCATAGCGGGTATCGCCGCCCGAAGGCGCGCCCGGGGTGCGCGGATCATCATAGAGCATCGATACAAAGGCGGCGCGGTCGCGCTTGAAGCCGGTGGTGTTCACATTGGCGAGGTTGTTGGAAATCGACTTCATGCGCTGGTCGAGCGCATCAAGGCCTGATCGGGCAATCTGTAGCGCGCTGGTCATGATCCGGACTCCATCGAGAGAAGGCGGGCGCCGCGTTCGTCGATCTCGCGGGCGGTGCTGAGCAGCCGGGCGCTGGCATCGAAGGCCCGGCTCTGTTCCACCAGCTCCACAAGAGCGGCGGCGGTATCCACATTGGCGGTTTCGAGCATGCCGCTGGCCAGCTGCGCATCAGGGTTGGCGGGCAGCGGCCGGTCGGTGGTGAACAGCCCGTCCGGCCCCTTGTCGAAGCCGGTTTCCTTCGAGCCGCCGGCGACCAGCTTCAACCGCGCCAATGGCTGCTCGATATTGTTGATGGTGGCGGTGAGGCTGCCATCCTTGGCGACCGACAGCACCGCGCCCGCCGGCACCTGGATGGGCTGGCCGGCGGTATCGAGCGGCACCCGGCCATCGCCGAGTTCGAGCCGGCCGGTGGGGCTGATCTGCAGGTCGCCGCGCCGTGTATAGGCTTCGCGCGGCTGGCCGTTCACCGGTGGTGCGGAGACTGCCATCCACGCATCATCGGCCATCGCCACATCGAGCGCGCGGCCGGTTTGCAGGATCCGGCCGGGGGCCATGGGCGTGGCGACGCTGGGGGCGCCGGTTTGGGCGCGGGAGATGCTGGCAGCACCGAGATCGGCCGGCCCGCGCAGATAGCGGCCTTCGGCGGCCACCACTTCGCGGCGGAAGCCGATGGTCTCCACATTGGCGAGGTTGTTTGCGGTGACCGCCTGGGCGCGCTGCTTGGCGACCAGCCCGGTGAGCGCGGTGTAGATCAACCTGTCCATGTCTTGCCCCCCTCAGCCCCGCTCAGTTCAGGTTGATGATGGTCTGGAGGAGCGTGGTGTCGGTCTCGATCGCCTTGGCGCTGGCCTGGAAGTTGCGCTGGGCGGCGATGAGGGTGACCAGCTCGGTGGTCAGATCGACGTTCGAGCGCTCAAGGCTGCCCGACAGGATGCTGCCGAAGCCGCTGCGCCCGGCCTCGCCGGCCAGCGGCTCGCCCGAAGTGGGGGTGCTGATGAAGCTGGCATCGCCCACCGATTTCAGCCCCTGCGCGTTGGCGAAATTGACGATCGAAACCTTGCCCAGTGTCTGTACCTCGCCATTGGTGAAGCTGACCTGCAACTGGCCGGTGCGATCGACCGACACGCTTTCCAGCTGGCCTACCGAAATGCCGTTTTGCGACACGGTATTGAGAACAAAGGCGCCGGCCTGCTGGGTGGTGGCGATGCCGTGATCGACCGCCAGCGTGAGCGGCTGCGCGCCATTGGCGAGCGGAACCGGATCAAAGGCAAAGGGCGTGGTGGGCGCGGTGAGCACGCCGTTCACATCGAACTCCAGGGGGAGGCCGGGTGTGCCGCCCACGCTGAGCTCGGTATTGCCGACCAGCACCCGCGCTTCCCAGCGGTGCACCGGATCCGCGACCGAAGGGGCTGACAGCTTGGTGTAATAGATTGTGGCCGCGAGCGGATTGCCCAGGCTGTCGATAACGGTGGTCGAGGTGGCGATGTTGAAGGTCGCGGGATCGGCCGGATCGAACGCATAGGGGTTGGACGGCGTGTAGATAGGGCTATCGGGAATGATCGTGGCGCTGGCGGGGAGGTTTACCGAAAGCTGCAGCGTGCTGGTGGCCAGCGGCGTGCCGGACTGGAGCGGCAGCCGCGCCGGAATGGTGCTGCCGATATCGGTGGTGAGCACGCTGCCATCGGAAGTGGTGGGGAAAAGCTGCAGCCGGCGTCCGGCGGCATCGACCACGAAACGATCGGACGTGACCGAAAACGCGCCGGCGCGGGTGTAGCTGAGCTGGGTGCCGTCGCTGCCGCCCTTTACGGCGAAATAGCCCTGGCCGGAGATGGCGAGATCGAGCGCATTGTCGGAGCTTTCGATGGCCCCCTGCTGCAGCTGCTGGGCCACGGTGCGCACTGCAACGCCCGAGCCGACCACGCGGTTGGGGTTCTGCAGCGGGCTGGATGAAATGATATCGCCGAAGCTGACCCGCGAACGCTTGAAGCCGTGGGTGCCGACATTGGCGATGTTGTTCGCGACCGTGGAAAGCTCGGTCTGCGCGCCGGTGAGGCCGGTGAGAGCGGTGTAAAAGGCCATGATGCTATTCCTTGCTGCTGGTGGTTGCGGGTGTGGCTGGGGCGGCGGCGGCGATCAGCGCATCCAGCCGCTCGACGATCTTGGCGAGGCTCTGGTTCGATTCCTGCACGCCCGAAACCATGGAGAACTGGGCCATCTGGGCGACATATTCGGTGTTATCGACCGGCTTGGTTGGGTCCTGGTTCTTCAGCTGCGCGGTCATCAGCGCCAGAAAATCGGCCTGATCGAGCACCTGTTTGCCGCCTGTCGGTTCGGGCGGGGTGAGCGAGCGAACGCCCGGAATGGTGATGGCCTGGGTATCCATGGGTCAGTCTCCTCAGCGACCAAGCCGAAGCGTGTCGAGCGCGAGGGTTCGCGAGGTGGACAGCACTTCGACGGTGTTGGCGTATTGGCGGGCGGTCTCGATCATCTCGACCATCTCCTGGTTGGGATCGACCGCGGCGGACCATACATTGCCTTCCGCATCGGCGAGCGGATGGCCGGGCTCGTGGCGGCGTTCGGGTGATCCGGTTTTCACCATGCCGGCCACATCGACCGTGGCGGTGCTGCCCTTGTAGGCGGTGGCGAACACCGGGCGCAGCGCGCGGTAGGCCGTATCGGCCGAGCCGGCGACGCTGCCGGCATTGGCGAGGTTTGAGGCAATCGCGTTCAGCCGCACCAGCTGCGAGGCCATGGCGCGCCCGGCGATATCAAAGGCGGAGAAGCCCGCCATCACTCGCCCCTCAAGGCGGACATCATGGTCTGGATACGGCTGGTGAGGAAGCTGAGCGATGCGCGGTATTGGAGCGCGTTTTCCGCGAATTTGGTTTGTTCGGTGGCCAGCTCCACGGTGTTGCCATCGAGGCTGGCCTGCACCGGCACCCGGTAGCGGGCGGCAGCGGTGGCCGCAGCAGCGGGCGGCAGGCCGGCGCCGGCCTGGGCAAGCGCTGCCTTCCAATCAAGATCGCGGGCCTTGAAGCCGGGCGTTGCCGCATTGGCAATGTTGGAGGCGATCATCGCCATCCGCTCCGAGCGCAGCGCAAGGGCGGAGGCATGGATGCCGAACTGGCGGTCCAGAAGGCTGGGGGGGGTTGGCACGGTCATGCCCGGGGCATTGCAACAGCCGTGCCAACTGGTGCCCGGGGGGTGGGCGGACGGCATGAGGCGCCAGCAACCGGCAAGCGGTTGCCGGCGGGCGGCAAATTTGTGCCGCGCTTGCCGCTTTTTGGCGGGCGCTCCGGCTTCAGGCTGCTTTCATGGCGCGGATCTTGCTTGGCCACCCTCACAGGCAACCGAACAGGAGAACGACCGATGCCGAAATTACTTGCGGGGCTGGCTTTGCCGATCCTTTTCGCATGGCCGGGCGCGGGGCAGGCGGCGGACACCATTTCGCCCTATGCGTTGCAGGCGGCGGCCGAGCGCTTTGCCGGCCGGGCGCTGGAAATGGATGACCGGTTGCAGCTGCCGGCCTGTGCCGAGCCGCTGTTTGCCTGGGCCGGCAAGGGTGTTGATGGCGGGCAAGGTGCGGCCATAGAGGCGCGCTGTGCGGTGCCGGCGTGGCGGGTGTTCCTGCCGCTCGCCGGCGCTGGCCAGCCGGTGCGTGCCGGGGCGCTATCGGCCAGGCTGGCGGGGAGGGCGGATGCGCCGAAGATCAAGCGCGGCGAAAGGATTATGGTTGCCATGGCCGGTGACGGCTGGTCGGTGAGCCTTGATGCGGTTGCCGATGCGGACAGCCGGGATGGGCTTGTTTGGCTGCGCGCTACCGGAGACGGAACGCGCGGCGGGCGGCGGATGCTGGGCCGGGTGGGCGCGGACGGGCAGGTGACAATAGATGGTTTAAACCTTGGCCTGAACGGACGTTAACCGAAAAGCTGGCAAGGTTTCGGCCGTGAAGCCAGGCATGAAGATTGGATCTAAAGAAAGGGATGGCAGCATGATAGACGGCATTGGCCGCATGCAGCCGGTGGCACCGGCACTAACCGAGCCGAACAGCCGAAGCGACGCAGCCGCGCCGCGCGGCAACCGGCCGAGCGAACAGGAAAGCGCATCGCTGCAGCTTGACGGCATTGCCCGCGAGCTCGCTGCCGCACCGCCGGTCGATACCGCCCGGGTGGCAGCCTTGCGCGCCGCAATCGAGGCCGGCAGCTACCGGGTGGACCCGGAAAAGATTGCCGCAGCGATGATCGAGCAGGCCGGGCCGGGCCAGTGAGCGCGGGAGCCATGGCGACGCCGCTCGACCTGACCGAGGCCGAGCGGGCGGACAGCTTTGCGCGCCTTGTGGCCGCGATCCGCGCCGAGCTGGCAGCGCTCGATGCCGAGGATGCCGGCGCCATCGAGGCCGCCACAAGCGCCAAGACCGTTGCCCTGGCGGCGGTGCAGGCGGATGTGGCGCGCGGGCAGATGGACCGGCCGGCGCTGGAGGAAGCCCGGCAGCTGAATGCCGAAGCGGCGCTGAAGGCGCGCGCCAAGATGATCGGCGTGGAACGGAAGCTGGTCGCGGTTTCAAGCGCCGCCGGCCGCCCGCAGGCGCTGACCTATGGGCGCAACGGACGTTGGGCGGCTGCGGGCTGAAAGCCCGCGTTGGGCGGCTGCTGGCTGAAAGCGCCCGCTGGGCGGCTGCAGGCTGATGATGCCGGCCAAAGCTGGCACGGCCCTTGCACTGCTTGCAGCGGAGCGGCGGCATGGAGCGGCCGGCTCGCACAGAGCTGAGAGAGGATGCGGGGGCAATGACCGCGATGGGGGCAATGGCAGCAGTGGCAGCGCCGGTGGCATCGGCCATCGAGGCAGCGGCGCGCCGCACCGGCACCGATCCGGCCTGGCTGCTGGCCACTGCAAGAGTTGAATCGGGCCTGAAGGCCAATGCGGCCGCCGCCACATCGAGCGCGCGCGGGCTGTTCCAGTTTACGCAAGCCAGCTGGCTTGGCACCATGCGCCGCCACGGTGCGGCGCTGGGGCTGGGCGAAGCTGCTGAAGCGATTTCCAGCGGTGCGGCAGCGGCCGGCACCAAAGCACGCGAGGCGATATTGGCGCTACGCGACGACCCGCAGGTGGCCAGCCTGATGGCGGGCGCGCTCGCTTCCGATAATGGCGCAGCGCTCGGCCGGGTGCTGGGCCGGGCAGCGACATCTCCCGAGCTCTACATGGCGCATTTCCTGGGTGCCGGCGGGGCCACCAAATTCCTGACCGCGCTCGAGGCCACGCCCGGCATGGCGGCGGCGAGCCTGATGCCGGTGGCGGCCGCTGCCAATCGCGCGATCTTTCACAAGCCCGGCGGCGAGGCGCGCAGCCTGGCCGAGGTGATGGCGGTGGTGAGCGACCGGCTGGGCCGTGCGGCTGCCCCATCCGGCAGCGCGTTGCCGCTGGCCGGCAATAGCCTGCCGGCTGCCGGCAAGCCGCTGCCGGTGCCGGCTGCAACTGCACTTTCGCAGGTACGCATGGCCTATATGCTGCTTGCCGAGCTGGGCGCCTGAGCATGGGCGCGATGTTTACCCGCATGGCTGGCATGAACCGGGCCGAGTGGCAGGCGCTGGCGGACCCGCGCGGCATGTTGCTGCCGATGGCGATATTGTCGCTGGTGCTGCTGATGATCGTGCCGCTGCCGGCAGCCGTGCTCGACCTGTTCTTCATCCTCAACATCGGCATTTCGCTTATCGTGCTGATGGTGGCCATCAACACGCGGAAGCCGCTCGATTTCTCGGTTTTCCCCACCGTTCTGCTGTTTGCCACGCTGCTGCGGCTGGCCCTGAACGTGGCTTCAACGCGCGTGGTGCTGGTGCACGGGCACGAGGGCACCGAGGCGGCGGGGCAGGTGATCGAGGCGTTTGGCGGCTTTCTGGTGGCGGGCGATTATGTGGTGGGCCTGTTCGTGTTTGCGGTGCTGATGATCATCAACCTGGTGGTCATCACCAAGGGCGCGGGCCGGGTTTCGGAAGTGGCGGCGCGGTTTACGCTTGATGCGCTGCCCGGCAAGCAGATGGCCATCGATGCCGATTTGAACGCCGGGCTGATGACCGCCGATGCCGCGCGCGCGCGGCGGCTGGAAGTGACCCGGGAGGCGGATTTTCACGGTGCCATGGACGGTGCCTCCAAGTTCGTGAAGGGCGATGCGGTGGCGGGGCTGTTGATCCTGGCCATCAACATCATCGGCGGGCTGGTGCTGGGCACGGTGAGCCATGATCTGGCGCTGGGCGAGGCGGCCAAGCTCTATTTGCTGCTGGCGGTGGGCGACGGGCTGGTGGCGCAGGTGCCGGCTTTGCTGCTCTCGATTGCAACCGCGCTGGTGGTGACCCGCGTGGGCTCGGAGATGGACCTTGCCGGCCAGGTGGTGAGCCAGTTTGCACAAGGGCGGAGCTGGATGCCGGTGGCCGGCATGCTGGGCCTGCTAGGGCTGCTGCCGGGGATGCCGCACCTGATCCTTTTTGGTGCCGCTGCCGGCACCGGCTGGCTGGGCTGGCGGCTGCTGAACCCCGCCGCGCCCGCGCCCGCTGCCGCGGCTGCCGAGCCGGACCCGGCGAACGCCAGCATCGAGTGGAGCGAAGTGAGCGAAACCGCGCCCTGCGGGCTGGAACTGGGCTTCGGGCTGGTGAGCCTTGTGGACGAGGCCAAGGGCAGCCCGCTGATGGGGCGGATTACCGCCATCCGCCGCCAGCTTTCGAAAAGCCTTGGGCTGGTGGTGCCGCCGGTGCGCGTGCGCGACGATCTGGGGCTGGCGCCCTTCGCCTATCGGATAACGGTTTCCGGCGTGGTGGTGGGGGAGGATATCGCCTTTCCCGATGACATGCTGGCGATCGAGGCCGGGCCGGTGGAGGCGGTGGTTCCGGGCCGCGAGGTGACCGACCCCGCCTTTGGCCTGCTGGCGCGCTGGATCGACCCTGCCGAGGCCGATCTGGCCACCGCGGCCGGCTATACGGTGGTGGATGCCGCCAGCGTGATCGGCACGCACCTCAACCATCTGCTTACGCTGCACGCCCACCGGCTTATCGGGCAGGATGAAGTGCAGGCGATGCTCGATACGCTGGCCGAAGCAGCGCCGGCGCTTGCAGGCGCGCTGGTGCCCAAGCTGCTGCCGCTATCCACCGTTACCCAGGTGGTGGAGCGGCTGATCGAGGAAGCGGTGCCGGTGCGCGACACCCGCACACTGGTATCGGCCCTGATTGCGCTCAGCCCCCGCACGCAGGACCCGGCCGAACTGGCGGAGGCGGTGCGCACCAGCCTTGGCCCGGCAATTGTGCAGACGCTGGCCGGCATAAAGCAGCCGGTAACCGCGATTGCGCTCGATCCGGCGCTGGAAAGCCTGTTGCATGGGGCGGTTCGTGCAGCGCCCGGCCAGGCCTGGCCGTTCGACCCCGAGCTTGGCGCGCGGGTGGGCGAGGCGGTGGGGGCAGCAGCCGCGCCGTTGATTGCCGAAGGGCGGCGCTTTGCCATTGTTACCGTGCCGGCCGTGCGGCGGCCGCTCTGGACGCTTTTGAAAGTGCGGCTGCCGCAGCCGGTGGTGCTGGCCTTTGCCGAGATTCCCGATGAGCGCGGCGTGGATGTTGTTGCCGTTGTAGGCGGCGCCGAGCCTGCCAAGATACCCGGTTCTGCCGGCCCTCAACAACCCGTCGGCTCCGCTGACGGCATGACCACAGGAGACTGACCGATGGATGCACGACTGGGCCTGGACCCCGCGCTCTACGCGCCGCAGCGGCTGGCAAGGACCGACCCTGAGCGGCTGGTGGCCACCCATCTGGGGCTGGTGAAGAAGATCGCCTGGCATGTGCATGGGCGGGTCTCCAGCGCCATCGATGTGGAGGATCTGGTGCAGATCGGCATGGTGGCGCTGATCGAGGCCGCCCGCGCCTTTGAGGACCGGGGCCATGCCGCCTTTGCCACCTATGCGACCGTGCGGGTGCGCGGGGCGATGATAGACCAGCTGCGAAAAGGCGCCACTCTGGTGCGATCGGCCATGCGGCGGCGGCGGGAATGGGGGCAGGTGCGCTCCACGCTCGAAGGGCTGCTGGGCCGCACCGCGACCGATGAGGAGATGGCCGAGCGGCTGGAGATGACCGTGGAGCTGTACCGCGCCCAGCTGGCGACGATGCAGACCACCCATGTCGAGAATATCGACGATGTATACTCCGACCATAATGACTGGTTTGCCGATGATGGGCCGGATGCGCACGAGATGCTGGAAAAGGGCCGCATGCAATCCGCCATTGCAGCCGCGGTAAAGCTGCTGCCCGAGCGCGAGGCGATGGTGCTGCAGCTGTATTTTGTGGAAGAGCTGAACCTTGAGGAAATCGGCCAGACGCTGGGCGTGGGCGCGGCGCGGGTGTGCCAGATAAAAAAGGCGGCGCTGGAAAAGCTGCGCGCCAAGATGACCGGCTGGGAGGGATAGTCTCGACCCTGGGGGTTTCACGACCGCGCCCGGCCCGGCTATAGCGGCCCCTCCATAGCCTTGGGGGCTTGATGTTCGATCCGCTGCGCCCGCGCCGTTCGGTGCTTTATCTGCCTGCCAACCGCGAGAGCGCGGTGGCGAAGGCGCGCATGCTCGCCGCCGATGCGGTGATCCTCGATCTGGAAGATGCCGTGCAGCCGGATGCAAAGCCGGCCGCGCGCGATGCCGCCGTTGCGGCAGCCGCTGCGGGTGGCTGGGGTGAGCGCGAGCTGCTGCTGCGGGTGAACGGTGTGGGCACGCTATGGCATGCGGCCGATCTGGCGGCTGCGCGAAGCGCTGGCTTTGACGGGGTGGTGGTGCCCAAGGTGGACGGACCGGCGGAGGCGGCGCAGGCGGTGGCCCAGGCCGGCGGCCTGCCGCTTTGGGCGATGATCGAGACCGCGCGCGGTGTGCTGGCAGCGCCGGCGATTGCCGGAACCGCTGGCGTGGTGGCGCTGGTTGCGGGGATGGCCGACCTGGCCAAGGAGCTGCGCGCCCGGCCCGATGCTGCGCGCACGCCGCTTCTCTACAGCCTGTCGGCCATCGTGCTGGCGGCGCGCGCGGGCGGTGTTCTGGCCTTCGACGGGGTGTTCACCGCCATCGGGGCTGCAGCCGGCTTCGAGGCGGAGGCGTTGCAGGGGCAGATGCTGGGGTTTGACGGCAAGACCCTCATCCACCCTTCGCAGGTGGCGCCGTGCAACCGGATATTCTCGCCCTCAGACACCGAGATCGAGGCGGCAGAGGCGCTGATCGCGGCCTATGAGGCCGGGCTGGCGGAGGGGCGCGGCGTGACCACCCATGAAGGCCGGCTGATCGAGGTGCTGCACGTGGCTGAAGCGCGCGCCCGGCTGGCGGTGGCGGCTCGGTTGGCGGGCTAGCGGCCGGTATAGCCCCGGTACCATTTCACGAAACGCGCCGCACCTTCGGCCAGCGGCACGCGCGGCGCGAAGCCGAGATCGGCGCGGGCCGGGCCGATATCGGCCCAGGTGGCATGCACATCGCCGGCCTGCATGGGCAGCATTTCGAGCACCGGCTCCACCCCGCAGGCGGCCGCCAGCGCGGCTACCATCGCCATCACCGGCTCCGGCTGGTCGTTGCCCAGGTTATAGACCGCGTGCGGGCTGGCATGGCCGCCGGGCTTGGGCTGGCCGTCATCGACGGGTGGCTGGTCGAGCGCTGCCAGTGTGCCGGCCACGATATCGCTGATGAAGGTGAAATCGCGCTTCAGATCGCCGCCATTGTAGAGCGGCAGCGGCTGGCCGGCGAGCAGCGCTTTCGTGAACAGCCACATCGCCATGTCGGGCCGGCCCCATGGCCCATAGACGGTGAAAAAGCGCAGGCCGGTCATCGGCAGGCGAAATAGATGGGCATAGCTTTCCGCCATCAGCTCGCCGGCGCGCTTGCTGGCGGCATAAAGCGATACCGGATCATCGGCGCGGGCTTCGGCATTGAAGGGCAGTGCGCTGGTGTTGCCATAAACCGAGCTTGAAGAGGCATAGACCAGATGCTCGGACTCCAGCTGCCGGGCGAGTTCGAGGAGCGCCAGCTGGCCGGTGAGGTTGGAATGGGCGTAGCTGAACGGCGCCTCCAGGCTGTAGCGCACGCCGGCCTGGGCACCCAGATGGAGGATCTTCTGCGGCCGGTCGGGGCCGATCGCGGCCGCCAGCGCCTGCGGATCGGCAAAATCGGCGTGCACGAAGCGGAAACCCGGGGCACCCCCTATCAGCCGGTCCAGCCGCGCCTGCTTCAGTGCCGGGTCGTAATAGCTGTTCAGATTGTCGAGGCCGATGACCTGCTCGCCGCGCGCCAAGAGGGCGGCGGTGCAGTGCGCGCCGATGAATCCGGCGGCGCCGGTGACAAGGATGGGGGCGGTGCTGCTCATGCGCCTTCTCTTGCTTCGTTCCGGGCTTCGGGGCTAGAGGGAGTGTCGGTGGTTTGGCCACCGGTGTTCAGGAGCAGCAGAGTGCCGGCTAGCCATGCGCTCCTCCAGCTTTGCATAGGGATGGCAGCGCTCGGCGCCTTGGCGGCGCTGCTGGCGGGCAGCTTTGCCGGCCGGATCGGCAAGGCGCTTGGGCTGCTGGACTGGCCCGATCAGGACGGTGGCCGCAAGCAGCATGTGCGGGTGACTCCGCTGGTCGGCGGGCTGCCGCTGGCGCTGGTGGCGGTGATAGCCTGTCTGCTGGCGAGTGCGGCGGGCAGCGGGCTGGCCGGGCTGGCGCCGGTGCCGGAGCTGGCCGGTGCCACGACTTCGGCCAATCTGGGCTGGCTCGCGCTGGCGGTGGGGGTGATGTACCTGATCGGGGTGAGCGATGACCGGTTCCACCTCTCCCCGCTGCTGCGGCTGGCGGCGGCGCTGGTGGTGCTGGGGCTGGTGATTTTTCAGGCCTCGGATTTCTTTATCGGCTATCTGTATTTCGGCGGCTGGAGCCGGCTCTGGCTGATTGGCGGCGGGGTTGGCGGGGTTTTCACGCTGCTGTGCCTGCTGGGGCTGTTGAACGCGGTCAACATGGCCGATGGCAAGGATGGGGTGGTGATCGGCCTGGGGCTGATCTGGGCCGGGGTGCTGGCCGCGCATCTGCCCAAAGCGCTCTGGCCGGTGATGGCGGCTGTGGTGGCGTGCCTTGCGGTGCTGCTGGTGTTCAACATGCAGCGCCGGCTGTTTCTGGGGGATGGCGGCAGCTATGCGCTTTCGGCGCTGTTCGGGCTGGTTGCGATCCTCAGCTATAATCAGGGGTTCGAGAGCTGGCATGCCGATGATGTGGCGGTGCTGTTTGCGGTGCCGGTGTTCGATACGGTGCGGCTGATGGTGGTGCGCAAAGTCCGCGGCCGGTCCCCGTTTGAAGGCGACCGCGACCATCTCCACCACCACCTCCATGCCCGGCTTGGCTGGCCGCGGGGGCTGGGCGTGTATCTGGTGATGGTGGGCGTGCCCAATTTCGCCGCGCTGGCGCTGCCCGGCACCGGCTTTGTGTGGCTGGGCGCGAGCCTTGCGATTTATGCCGGCGTGCTGCTGGCCACCGGCTTTGCCAGCACTGCATCTGCCAGTGCGGCAGAATAAGCGGGCACTTGCTTGCGGTTTGGGGTTGAAGCGCCGGGCACGCTCCCCTAGGGCCAGCGTTCGCGCATTGGGGCGTCGCCAAGCGGTAAGGCACCGGTTTTTGGTACCGGCATTCGGAGGTTCGAATCCTCCCGCCCCAGCCAGTTCAAGTAAACCGTTTTATTTCAATGTCTTATGGTGTGTTACGGATCGAGCCTAGGACAGGATCCTAGGACAGGGCTGTCGAACCGTTTGGCGCTAACATTCCAACTACAGATGACTTATGGTCGGTAGGCGTCGGTAGGCGTCGGTAGGCGTCGGTAGGCAACGATTAAACGGGGGATGACGTGAGCGTCGTATCGAATTTTTTGAATCCTGCAATTTTGAGCGAGGTTTTTACGCCCGGAGGCCAGCCATCTATAACCTACAATGATAGGGCCCATTTGGGCCTAGAGGCAGCGCTGAAAAAAGCTATCAGTATGCAAACAGCTATTGTGTCCCTCACTGGCGCCACAAAAGCTGGCAAAACCGTTCTGTGTCGCAGTGTTATGGAAGCCTATGAATACGTTTGGATCGACGGCGGGCAAATTAAATCCGAAGCCGAGTTGTGGTTGAAAATTGCTTCAGAGCTGCGAATTCCAAACGAAACGACAGAAGGTGAGTCTGGCAGTTCCGGAAAATCGCTGGAGGTGGCCCTCGGCGTCGATGCTACTGCAATAGCAGCTTCGGCAAAAATTAATTTTACCGCGGGTGGTTCGCGGCTGAAAACCAACGACTCCTCGCGCACTTATCAAGTCGATAGCATGGCATCAGCGATAGATCATATATTGGCAAATCGCATTACGCTCATCATTGATGATTTTCACTATTTAGATGACATTACACGTATAAATACAATAAAGAGTCTAAAGGGCGCAGTGTTTCGCGGCATGAAAGTTGTGTTGCTATCGACTCCCTATAGAGCTTTTGAAGCAATCAAAGCCGAGCCAGAGATAACTGGAAGATTTAAGCAGGTAACTGTTCCCGATTGGTCAACGGAAGATTTAAAAGAGATCGCGACATCGGGATTCAAAGCTTTAAATGTTGCTTGTCCGTCAGATATTATTTCAGAATTTGCTAAAGAGTCAGAGGGTAGCCCTCTTCTAATGCAACAGTTTTGCTGGAACGTCTGTTACGATTCCGGGATCGAGCAAGCCAAGGTTTCGAGACAGACCATTGATCCAAGCTTCGATATAAAAAAGATATTTCAAGAAGTCGCCGCCGATTCGGGATTGCCAGTTTACGACAGACTGAAAAAGGGACCGCAGACTCGAACAGAGCGCATTCCAAGGCCATTAATGTCTGGCGGAACTGTAGATATTTACCAAGCTATTTTACTTGCGATAGCTGCGACAGGGCCAAAGGACAAGCTGAGTTACGACCAAATCAGGAGTAGCCTCAACACCATTTTGGCCGACAAGGTTCCTCAGAAACTTGAGGTATCTAACGCGCTAAACCACCTTTCACAAATCGACAGTGACGTGAACAAGGGGCCACGCGCTCTTAATTGGAATTCTGAGGAACTGGAACTGGTGCTTGTAGATCCGTTCTTTCGTTTTTATCTGCGCTGGGAAGTCTCAAAAACAGTGCGGCCTAAATAGCTCACTTTTGAAAAAGCAGGGTTGCGGGGGTGGAGGCGGATAGTTGAGCATCACCGCTACTCTCTCCAGCGTCCGGAGGGTTCCCCAGCCGATGGGAGCAAGAACAGCCGCCCAGCAGAGTGCGATGAAAACCGTTGTTCGGCCGTTCGGCGCTGGCAGAGCGTTGCTTTCCGTTGCAGCCGTCGCGCCCGGCACCGTTTCCGGCGTCTTTTCAACACTGTGAAACCGTTTATCGACCGGCCGGACCAGCAGGTTGGCGATGAAGGCGATCAAGAGCAGCCCGGCCAGCGCTTGATAGATGGGCGGGTAGATAAGATCGCGCGGCGTACCAGCAGCGATACCGTTGTCGCGCATGGTGCTGACGATGAAGGGGCCGACGATTCCGGCCAGCGACCAGGCGCTGAGCAGGCGGCCGTGGATGGCGCCGACATAGCGTGTGCCGAACAGGTCGGCGAGATACGCCGGCACGGTGGCAAAGCCACCGCCGTACATCGACGCAAGCACGCAGAAGACAAGAACGAACAGGCCAAGGCTCGCCCCGGTCAGCGCCGGTGCGGCGAGGCCATAGAGCAGCGCGCCGAACGCGGTCATGATCGCAAAGGTCCACTTGCGCCCCAGCCGGTCGGACGCAGACGACCACAGCGGCCGGCCGCCGATGTTGAATAGGCTGATCAGCCCGACAAAGCCCGCGCTGACGGCAGCCGCAGCAGCCTTTTGATCGGTGTCGAAGGCGGTGAAGGCGGCATCGGCACCAATCAGCCGACCGCCGAATATTTCCTGCAGCATGGGCGAGGCAACGCCGATGATGCCGATCGATGCCGAGACATTGAGCAGCAGCACAAGCCATACCAGCCAGAACTGCGGCGTGCGGTGGGCGACGCGCAGATCCACATGAAAGCCTGTGCCCCCAACGGCGCTGCCGGGTGCGCTCCAGCCGGCGGGCGCCCAGCCCGGGCGCGGCACGCGGTAACCGAAGGCGCCGGCCATCATGAAGACGAAATAGATTGCGGCGAGGCTGAGCATGGTCTGCCAGACACCGACCTGGGTGTCATCGGCGAAGTGCCGCATCAACAAGTCGGCGAGCGGGCTGCCGACCATGGCGCCGCCGCCAAAGCCCATGATCGCCATGCCCGTCGCCAGGCCGCGACGATCAGGAAACCATGCGATCAGCGTCGATACCGGAGAGATATAGCCTATCCCGAGGCCGATCCCGCCGATCAGCCCGGTGCCGAGCCATATCAACCAGAGTTGGTGGATTGCGACTCCATAGGCGCCAATCGCCATGCCGCCGCACCAGCAGCAAGCCGCGACCACACCAGCGCGGCGGGGGCCAACACGTTCGAGCCAGCCGCCCCACAACGCCGCGGCGGCACCAAGGACGACGAAGAATATAGAATAGGTCCAGACGAGATCGCCGACTCGCCAGTCGCAGCTTGTCGTCGCCAACGCGTCGGCGAGGGTAATGCCGGCGCACACGACTGGCTCGTTTATACCGATTGCCCGACTGAGCGGCAGCCAGAAGACGCTGAAGCCATAGGCCATCCCGATGCACAAATGGATCGCCAGGGCGCAGGGGGGCACCAGCCAGCGGTTGAAGCCCGGCGACGCCACCGTTCGCGCTTTTTCGAGCAGGCCGTTCTGGCCTGACGCAGCGCTGCCAAGGGCTTTGGTCATGAAAGGAAGTCTCCGGCGGCTGCCACCGTCAGAGGCGGGTCTTGGCGCAATCTAGTGGCTTGCGCCCGGCGGGCAAGCGTCGAACGCACGTCTGTTTCGCGCCCGGGTTTTGCCCCATGGCACAGTCGCTCAGAACAGGTTTCCCGGGCTCGGGCCTTTGAAAGTCGACAGGTTATAATGCTTTCAGGTGCATAGGGGGGGGCTGGTCTCAGCCTCCTTCCGCCCCAGCCAACGCCGCTTGAGGACGGCCCGGCTCAGCAATCTCTTGGCGATCTCTCAGCGGTAGAAGATATGGTCTTCCAGCGCGGCCACCTGCTTCCGTGTGCGGAAGAAGCGGTTGGGGTTGATCCGGGTCGCGTGGAAATAGAGCGCGCCGTTGCTGGTGTCTTGCGCCCGGCCGCTGAGCACTTCATGGGCGATTTCAACCGATGTGGCCCAGGCCGCGCTTTCGCGATTCGGCTGGTGGCCGCTGATGCCGCTGAACTGGAAAGGCTGATAGGCCACCTTGCAGATGCTGGCGGGGAAGCGCTCCGAGCGCACCCGGTTGATCATCACATGGGCTACCGCCAGCTGGCCGTCGCGCGGCTGGCCCCGGGATTCCCGGTGCACGACCTTGGCCATGCACTCGAGATCATCATCGGAATAGTTGGTCGCAGCCGGGGTGGCTGCATCCTCGACTTCAAGCAGGGCAGTTTCGGAAGGCGCCGCGAGCGAGATCAGCGGCTCTGCAAGGCCAGGCTCACCGGGGCCGGCAAGCACCTGATCGGCAAAAAACGCCGTGACCAGGGTGGCTGCCAAAAGGGCGGAAGTCTGGGACCGGACGGACATCGAGAAGGGCATCAACAAACCAGCAGGGGCGCGGACGGGGCCGGTCGGTCTCTCAAAACAACAATGTGAGAAACCGGGGCGACGCCAACGACTTGGTGACCAGGATTAAAACCACACCTGTCCACCCGGGATTTACTGCGGCGGCGGTAGTCCCGGCGGTGCCGGGGGGTCAACCAGCCGGGCGATGAGCCGCGCCGGATGTGCGCTCAGCCGAGCGGTTGCAGCACCAGAAGCAGGTCCTTGGCGTCCACCGCCTGTCCCGGGCGGGCGATGATTTCGGCAATTATGGCATCCCGGGGCGCGGTGATCGCCGTCTCCATCTTCATGGCCTCCAGCGTCATCAGCAGGTCACCGGCGCTCACCTGCTGCCCCACGCTCACGCCCATCATGGCGACCACGCCGGGCATGGGGGCGGCGATCTGGCCTTCCACCGCCGGATCGGCCACCCGGCGCTGCCCGGAGGCCGCCGTGGCGCGGCGGTTGGCGACCACGATGATTCGCGGCTGCCCGTTCAGCTCGAAGAACAGCCGCACCCGGCCATCATCCTCGACCTCGCCGATTGCCTGCAGCCGGATGTTGAGGGTCTTGCCCTGCTCGATCTCCACGCCGATCTCGTCGGATGGTTCCATGCCGTAGAAATAGCAGGGCGTGGGCAGCGCCTCCACGGGTCCGAAGCTGCGCTCGGCCTCCGTAAAGCCGGCGAACACCTTGGGATACATGAGGTGGCTGGCGAATTCGCGTGCGGAGAGCGGGCGTTCCAGCCTTGCCTCTGTCGCCGCCTGCTCGGCCGCCAGATCCACGGGCTCCAGCAGGCTGGCCGGGCGCACGGTGATCGGCACCACATCGCCCAGCACGCGCTTCTGCAAGGCCGCGGGCCAGCCACCGGGCGGCTGGCCCAGATCGCCGCGCAGCATCTCCACCACCGAATTGGGGAAGGCGATCTCGCGGCCTGTGTCGAGCACATCGGCCGGGGAAAGTTCCTGCGTCACCATCATCAGCGCCATGTCGCCGACCACCTTCGAGGAAGGCGTTACCTTGACGATATCGCCGAACAGCCGGTTGGCCTCCGCATAGGCTGCCGCCACTTCGTGCCAACGGTTTTCCAGGCCCAGGCTGCGTGCCTGCTCCTTCAGGTTGGTGAACTGGCCGCCCGGCATCTCGTGCAGATAGACTTCCGATGCGCCCGACCGCAGATCGCTCTCGAACGCCTGATATTGGGCGCGAACCCCCTCCCAGTGCACCGAAAGGGTGCGGATGGCGGCAGGATCCAGCCCGGTATCGGCGGGCGTGTGGCGCAAGGCTGCCACCAGCGATCCAAGGCAGGGCTGGGAGGTGAGGCCGGACATGGCATCGATGGCGGCATCGACCGTGTCGATCCCTTCCTCGATTGCCACCAGAAGCGTGGCGGCGGCGGCGCCCGATGTATCATGGGTGTGGAGCGCGATCGGCAGGTCGGTGGCCTGGCGCAGCGCGCGGATGAGCACGCGGGCGGCCGGGGCCTTCAAAAGCCCCGCCATGTCCTTGATCGCCAGCATGTGGCAGCCGGCGGCATCGAGCTCGCGGGCGAGGCCGACGTAATATTCCAGCGAATATTTGGCGCGGTCGGGATCGAGGATGTCCCCGGTGTAGCAGAGCGCGCCTTGCGCAATCTTGCCGCTCTCCACCACCGCATCGATGGCGACGCGCATGTTCTCCACCCAGTTGAGGCAATCGAAGATGCGGAACACATCGATGCCGGTGGCAGCCTCGGCAATGAAGCGGCGGACCACATTGTCGGGGTAGTTGGTATAGCCCACCCCGTTGGCGCCGCGC
>JBBQIP010000004.1:0-32136 GCA_038325045.1 Sphingomonadales bacterium | reverse complement strand
ATGCGGATATTGTCGGGTGCTGGCAGCGCCGCCTTCGCCGGCAATGCGGATGCAGCCGCCAGGGTCATCGCGGTTCCAGCCAGGATTTGTCGGCGATCGACCAGAGCGCTGCCTGCCGCATTTGGTGCCTGGCTTGCGTCGCTCATATCCGGTGCATCCCTGTCGGCTCGTTGGCCAACACGGTCCGATCAATGGCGTCGATCCGCGTTCGTCCCGTCAGCGCCATGGCAACGCGCATTTCCGCTTCAATAAGTGACAGCATTTTCGTAACGCCAGCCTGGCCGCCGCTGGCCAGCGCAAACGCCCAGGCGCGCCCCAGCAAAACTCCGCGCGCGCCAAGGGCAAGCATTCGCACCACATCCAGCCCGGACCGGATTCCCCCGTCCGCCAGCACGGTTATGTCATGCCCTACAGCATCAACGATGGGCGGCAAGGCACGCGCGGTCGAGAGCACACCGTCAAGCTGCCGCCCGCCGTGGTTGGACACGATAATCCCGTCGGCGCCCAGCGCCACGGCGCTGCGGGCGTCCTCCACATCCAATATGCCCTTGATGATCAAAGGGCCGTCCCATTCCTCGCGCACGGTGGCTATATCCGCCCATGTGACCCGAGGGTCGAAATTCGCTCCCATCCAGGCGAAAAAATCTTCCAGACCGCTGTTCCTGCCCAGAACAGGCGCGACATTTCCCAAACTGTGCGGCCTGCCGAACAGGCCGACATCCCATGCCCAGCCCGGTCGGGCTGCCGCCTGCAATCCGCGCCGCAAGCTGCCCGCCCATGAAGCGGCGCCTGCAAGCCCCGATCGACGATCACGATAGCGTGCTCCCGGCACTGGCATGTCGACCGTGAAAACCAGCGCATCGCACCCCGCAGCGCGGGCATTGGCCAGCAGGTCGCGCATGAAACCGCGATCACGGATCATGTAGAGCTGGAACCAGAAGGGCAGGGAGGTATTTTCTCTGACCTCGGCAATCGGGCAGGCCGAAACCGTGGAAAGACAGAACGGAATACCCGCACCCTCGGCGGCGCGCGCCGCCTGCACCTCGCCACGACGGGCATTCATGCCCGCCAGCCCGATCGGCGCCAGAACGACCGGCAACGACAGGGTGCGACCGAACAGCTCCGTGGTCAGGTCGATTTCGGACACATCACAGAGCACACGCTGGCGGAGCGCTATTGCTTCCAGATCGGCAATGTTCCGCCGCAGCGTAGCTTCGGCATATGACCCGCCATCGATGTATTCGAAAAGAAAGTGCGGCAGCCGGCGCCGTGCGGCTTCGCGAAAATCGCTGACAGATGCAATGCGGGTCATTGGCTGCCCCTGCATCGGCAAGAGCTGCATATGCGTCCGGATAGGGGAGGTTGAATCATCATATCAGCCCCTCCCCGCCTCGGCCTGGGCAAGCTTGCCGCAATGATCGATGCGGACCAGCCGACCGGAGCCGCGCTCGGTAAGCACGATCTCCTGGGGATGATAGGCCACATTCCCGACACCTTGAAAATCGCGCGGCACCGGAATGGCGAACATCATGTACCGACGCACTACACTGCTCATGGCTTCGAACCAGCCAAACGTCGGTATCCCGTCCAGCGCCCCTTGCCGGACTGCGGCCCGCAAGCCTGAGATATTGCTGTTGCCGATGCAGATGCCGCGCGCCACGCCGCGTCCTGAAAATGGCACAAACTGATTGCGGTGATATTCCTGCCAATCCAGCATCCAGCGCGCGGCCGAAGCCTCGAACAGATAGCCGACCAGAATCCCGATATCGGGATTATAGACTGTTATATATATCTTTTCCCCATCCCCGGTCAGCGCCCATGACTGGTTGGTGCCGGTAAACACCGAACTGGCCCGCTCGGTCTTTGACGATAGATGCGGAGGATTCCGGTCCATCCGCCGGGCGGGCGACATGTCGAGAAAGTTGCGGCCGGGCTCCACAAACGGCGGCCCGAATGTGATATGATCGACCCATTGGTAGGGACGATCAAACGGCGCCAGACTGGTCGCGGTGTCGGTCACATAGGCAACTGGCTGGCCCGGCGGCAACTGGATCGTCCGGCGGAAGTCATACCTTGTCAGCGGCAGGCTGGTGGACATCTCTAGCGTATCGGGCGCGCTGTTGCTGTCGCGGGACCAGCGCTGGGTATAAACTTCACCGTGCTGGGCATAATCTTCAGCAAACTCGCGTTCCGAACTCGCTCCAAAGTGCGGAAATGCCACAAAATGCCCCATATAGCCGGCCATCAGCCTGCGCTGCATGCCGCGACCATAAAGGTCCCCGTCGCGCTCAGCCTCATAGCTGTCCGGATCGATTGTCGGATAATGCGGAACCCGCATGACATTGATCGATGGGCTCCGGTCCGGCCTGACCAGCGCCACCTCCCCGATGAAGCCGCCGCCCGCAAGCACACCGATCCGCAAACGATCATTGGCAATCGTCCACGCCGAACGGCCATTCAGCTCGCCCGAAGAGACTTGCGACGATGCCGTCACGGCCTGGGCGCTGCCGGGAAAACCAGCCGCAATGCCAGCTCCTATCGCAGCGCCCACAACGGCACGCCGGTTCAGTTTGTGCGACAGGTCTTTGGGGCTGGTTGCTTCCCGATCAGGTTTTCCAGCAGTTTCCATCAGAACCTTTGGCGCAAGCCTATGGTGAAGACCCGGCCCAGCAAATTGCCTCGGCCAATGCCATTGCCAGAACGAACTTCCGGCGGATCCTGATTTAGCAGATTATCGACATTAAACTCTATGTTGGTGCCGCTGGGGAAGCTGCTGTTGGCAATCTTGATGCTTGCCCGCATATCGATAGTGAGGAACGAAGACACGCTTTCAACCGCATTCAGACCGGTATTGGTAACATAGGCATTCCTGTAGCCACTGCTCCAGTTCGCCGCGACCGTCAGGCGGTGGCCCCGCGTCGTAAGCACATCGGCAACACCACGCACGCCCCAGGGGTTGGTCGGAATACCGCCGGTTGCGAGCTGGTCGAACTGCGGCGCCACCGATGTTGTGCGGGTCTTGTAGGAGAGCGTGTGGTTGCCCGTCACGCTGGTGTTGATGGTCCCGAACGATGTGCTGAACCGATAGCTGGCGGTAAAATCGATCCCCTGTGTCAGAATCTGGCTGAGGTTGACGCGCCGAAGGTCGAGAACCTGAGCAACGGCAGGAATATTGTCCGTCGTAAAGTTAAGGGTTCGCAGGTCGCCGACCAGCTGCCTCACCAAAGCCGCAGACGGGTTGCGATACACAAACTGTTGGTACCCGGGATCGGTTTGAATGAGCGCAAAGATCGGGAACCCTACCTGATTGCGGAAATCAATGTTGTAGTAGGTACCGGACAGGCGCAGTCCAGGAACCGAAGCCGGCGCGACATCGACGCCGAAGGAGTAGGTTTTGGCGGTTTCGGGATCGAGCCTGATGTTGCTGCCCGCCAGCGAGATACTGGGGATATTCTGCATGTTTGCAGGTGCGGTGATGCCGGTGAGATTGGGGGAGAAGGTCGCCCGCGAGTCCGGGCCGAACAAATCGGCAAGCTGCGGCGCATGGAACGACGTGCCATAGCTGCCCCGCAGCGTCAGCCCGTCCACCGGGCTCCAGTTTGCGCCGAACTTCGGATTGAAGGTGCCACCGAAATCGCTGTAGCGGTCATAACGGCCGGATACAGAGAGATCGAGCCGCCGAAGGCCCGGCATGCCATTGGCGTCGCTAAACAGCGGAATGAACAATTCGCCATAGGCTGAATAGATCGTGCGGTCGCCGCCCGCCAGCCCGAGGCTTGCCGGTACCGCCGCGTTGATCTCGCCGGTACTGTTCTGGCCGTTGAAGGTTTCCTTGCGCGCCACGCCGCCCACGGCCACCTTTACTTGGCCGCCGGGAAGCGAGAACAGCGCGCCATCGATCTTCACCTGGCCTTCGTAAAGCGTCTGTCGGCCGTCCTGGATCAGCTCAGAATTATTGATCTGGTCGAGCACGGCAATCGAGGTGCGCCCGCCGAACGGATCGAGAGCGGTTGCCAGCGTGGTGCCAGCTGCCGCCCGGGTCACAGCTGCGGGATCGAACTGGTCGGCATTGAACCGGACATAGCTTTCGCCGGCAAGGCCAGTTGCGGTCAGCTTGAACTCTCCCGGCAGATCAACATCAAAACCGAGGAAAATATTATACGCCGTCGCCCGCTGCTGCTGCGGGAGCACGTCACGTCCGGTGATGCCTTCAAGGCTGGTTGTCACCGTATAGGAGGTTGCGGTGTTGCCGGGAATGGGCCGGAAGAACGGATTGGTATTGTTGATTGTGAAAGCGCCCGGCGTGCCCGGTCCAAAAAGCCAGTCAGACGTACTGCGCGTGTAGCTTGCGTCCCCGAAAATCTCGACCGTATCGGACAGGGCCTGACGCGCCGCCACCAGAAAGTTTGCCCGTGTCTGCTCCGGATAGACATCGGCAAGCCTGCCATTGTCACATTCGTTCAAGGTGCCGGGCAAAAGCGCGGGAAAAGCAAAGTTGGTGTTGCCTGTCCGCAACGTCGGATTGGCGCAGTTGCGGTTGAGATTATTGGCGCCACCAACAGCCCGCCGGTCTGAATTGAAAAAATCCAGCTGCCGGCCGTTTATGTTGTTTGCCCAGGTATAGGAAGCCGAACCCATAATGAAACCATCGGCCCAGCGCTTGCCGAGAACCGCGTCAACGTTTGCGGTCGAGAAGCGCTCGCCTTCGCCGTAGCTTGCCGAAATTTCGCCGCCGTCGATATCGGTCCGGGTGATGACGTTCACCACGCCAGCAATAGCGTCAGAACCATAAACCGACGAAGCTCCGTCGGCCACAACTTCGATCCGGGCCAACGCTGCTGGCGCGACAATGGCGGGGTCGGCAAGGTTCTGCAAAGTCCCGATCGGCACCAGCCGGTGGCCATTTATAAGCGAAAGCGTCTGCTGCGCCCCAAGGCCCCTCAGGTTGGGGCCGGCGGATTGCGGCCCCTGGCCAGGCCGCGGGTCCGGGCGCGGCGCCGTGTTGAAGGTTTGCAGCTGTGGAATGGTTGCAAGAACGTCTTGCACCGTGGTTGCACCAGTTGCCTCGATATCGACGCGGGACACCTCGATCAACGCCGAGCCTACCGGAGGAATGCCGCGAATGCTTGACCCGGTTACGACGATTTCAGCCGCTTCTGCATCATCGGCCGGCGCCGCAGCACTTTGCGCGTGCGCCATTTGCGGCACTGCCATCAAAACGGCCACCGCTCCCGCAATCACTGATGTCCCGGATTTGAAGTGTATCGATGCCCGCATTGTGAACTCTCCCCAATACCGCAGCTCGCCCTCCGGCGCGCCACCCTGTGAGCCCTAACCGCATCGAATTCGGGCTCTTTCCGGCCCCGATCACCCGATCCGCTCAAGCTGAGCGCGTTACGCTCTGCTCCACATGTGGGTAGTATCTTCGCAAAATGAGAGATGTCAAGATTATCTCATTTTAAGATTTGCATGTTCGCATATTGGGACAATCTGGCGGCGAAGCGGTCATGATCGACTTGCGCACAGCCCGCCCGGAAGCCAGGCCGTCGCGATTGATAAAGACAATGCCGCCCAGCACACGGCGCGCTGAAATTTTTTTGTGCGGAACAGGGATCGTGGGTCGAACAGCGTGATCGGCTCGGTCGGAATGATTGATGCTGCAAGGGAAGTGAACCACCACTTCATGGCATTCGATCACACGCCAGAGCAGATCGCCATTCGTCTCGATCAGGGCGCAGACACGCACCCGACCCAAACAGGACCGCTATCTGCGAATCCCGCTATCACCGTTGTAAATCAACGGTATCAACAACTGCATGTTGGCGGAGTCGGAGGGATTCGAACCCTCGGTACCGGTTACCCAGTACGGCAGTTTAGCAAACTACTGGTTTCAGCCACTCACCCACGACTCCGCAGCCGCGCCCGCCTATAGAGGCTGCGGCCGGCGCTTGGCAACTACCGGCCGATGCTGGTGTACCGTATCCCGCGCCGCGCCATTTCGGCCGGGTCATACACGTTGCGCAGATCGACCAGCACCGGCTCGGCGAGCAGGCTGACCACCCGGTCGAGGTCGAGCGCGCGAAACGCATCCCATTCCGTCACCAGCACCGCCACATCGGCGCCTTCCAGGCAGTGATACGGGTCGCGCGCATATTCGACCGGACCCAGCACCAGCCTGGCCTGCTCATGGCCTTCGGGGTCGAACACCGCCACGCTGGCGCCGGCATCGAGCAGCGCCTGCACGATATCGATGGCGGGAGAATCGCGCATGTCATCGGTATTGGGCTTGAAGGTGAGGCCGAGCACGGCGATCCGCTTGCCGCGCACGCTGCCGCCGGCCGCCGTAATCACCTTCCGCGCCATCGCCTGCTTGCGCTGGTCGTTCACCGCCGCCACCGTTTCCACAATCCGCATGGGCGAGCCCAGGTCCTGCGCGGTCTTCACCAGAGCCAGCGTATCCTTGGGAAAACAGCTGCCGCCATAGCCGGGGCCGGCATGGAGGAATTTGGAGCCGATGCGGTTATCCAGCCCGATGCCGCGCGCCACATCCTGCACATTCGCGCCCGCCACCTCGCACAGATCGGCAATCTCGTTGATGAAGGTAATCTTGGTCGCCAGAAACGCGTTGGCGGCATATTTTATCAGCTCGGCGGTGCGCCGCCCGGTGAACAGCAGCGGCGACTGGTTGAGGAACAGCGGCCGGTAAAGCTCGGTCATCACCGTGCGGGCGCGGTCATCCTCACAGCCCACCACAATCCGGTCCGGCCGCTTGAAATCGCCGATTGCCGCCCCTTCGCGCAGGAATTCGGGGTTGGAGACCACGGCAAATTCAGCCGCCGGGTTGGTCTCGCGGATAATCCGCTCCACCTCGTCCCCGGTGCCCACCGGCACGGTCGATTTGGTGACGATCACCGCATAGCCCGCAAGGGCAGCCGCAATCTCGCGCGCCACGGCATGCACATAGGAGAGATCGGCATGGCCATCGCCGCGCCGCGAAGGGGTGCCCACCGCAATGAAAATGGCCTCCGCGCCCGCTATGCCGGCGGCCAGATCGGTGGTGAACGAAAGCCGCCCCGCCCGGGCATTGCTGGTTACCAGCTGCTCCAGCCCCGGCTCGTAAATGGGCATCTGGCCGGCCTGCAACCGCTCTATCTTGCCCGGGTCCTTGTCCACGCACACCACATCGTGCCCGAAATCGGCAAAACAGGCGCCCGAAACCAGGCCGACATAGCCCGAGCCGATCATTGCGACGCGCATCGAAAACTCCCGCTTGGCCAAATCCGGCACTTGGGCCGGAACTTGCCCGCGCCGCCTAGCATGGCCTTGGGCCCAAGGAAAACCCGCGAGCGGGGCAAGCCTGTGCCGCAATGCCGAATCCGGCTTTTGCGCTTTGCTCAGCGATGGTTAATCTGCACCCGCCCACCATGCGGGCTGGTTTGATAAAGGGTTGGCATGCCGAATAGCGACGACAGCAACAATCTGGCGGCAAATCTGGTCCCAAGGCGCACAGTCGCACTCGGCCTTGCCGGAGCAGCCTTCCTGCCCACCCTGCTGCCAGGGCCAGCCGCACGCGCCATGGCCCAAACCGCCACCCCCGCGCCGCTGCCGCCCGAGGCGGCCACGCCCGCGCCGCTGCCGCCCGCGCCGCCCACCACCTATGCCGAAGATGATGTGCTGGGTGCGGCTGAAGACGTATTCGGCAAGGGCACCGAGGGCCTGGCCGAATCGGTTCGCCGCACCTTCAAGGAGCAGGGCCAGCCCAACGCCTATATCGTGGGCCGCGAAGCTGGTGCTGCGATCATCGTGGGCGTGCGCTACGGCTCCGGCACGCTTTACCATGCAGTGGAGGGGGAACGGAAAGTGCACTGGACCGGGCCATCGGTGGGTTTTGATATCGGCGGTGATGGCTCGAAGTTCTTCGCGCTCGTCTATAATCTTTTCGACACCGAAGACCTGTACCGCCGCTACCCCGCTGCCGAGGGCAAGGCTTATCTCATCGGCGGCGTATCGGCCAATTTCATGCAGCGCGACCGGGTGATCATCGTGCCGATGAAACTGGGCGTCGGCTGGCGGATCGGCCTCAACGCCGGCTATCTGAGATTCTCGAAAAAGGGCAAGATCATCCCGTTCTGACAGCGCCGACCAGCGGCTCGGTCATCCGGTTTTGACAGCGCCGACGAGCGGCTCGCCGGCCGCCATCCGCGCCAGATTGCCGCCCAGCCGCTCGATCACCCGCCGGATGGTATCGGGCGAGCTCCACGAAAGGTGCGGCGTCACCCGAGCGCGCGGGTGGTCGAGCAGCCAATGGCCCAGCGGCAGCGGCTCGGGCTCGGTCACATCCAGGCTGGCCCATAGCCGGCCGGAATCGAGCTCCCCCTTCAACGCATCATGGTCGATCAGCGGCCCGCGCGCCACATTCACCAGATGCGCTCCCGGCTTCATCCGCGCCAGAAAGGCCGCATCGACAATGTGCCGGGTCTCGGGCGTTATCGGCGCCACCAGCACCAGATGGTCCGCCGCCGCAAGATCAGCCGCCGGCACCAGCCTCACCCCTTCCACCGGCGAGGGCCGGTCGCTGGCGCGGCTGGCTATCACCTTCATGCCCAGCGCCAGCCCCAGCTTCGCCACCCGGCTGCCTATCTCGCCCAGCCCCAGCAGGCCCAAAGTCCGGCCATCCAGCGTGCCATTGGGGGCGGCCATCAACTCTTCGCGGTCCGGCCAGCGCGCCCCCCCAGCGGCCGCTCCCCAGCGTAACCTCGGCCAGCTGCTTGGCCCGGGCCAGCATCAGCGTCACCACAAATTCCGCAATCGGCCCGGCGGTGGTGCCCGAGCTGCTGGCCACCAGCGGCGCCTCGAACAGCCAGTCCGGGTAATCATCCAGCCCGGCAGACGCGATCTGCACCAGCTTTACAGCCCCCGGCCAGCCGGCAGGGCGCGGCGCGCTGGCGGCAGCCGCACTCGCCGACATGTCCTCGTGCAGCACGAACAGCACATCTGCATCGACCGGCAGGTCCCACCAGCCGCCCGGCCGGCCGAGTTCGGAAAGCGCCACCGCACTGGTCACGCCGGGCAGGCCGGCCAATATTGCCGACATCGGCGGGGCGAATTGATGAACGATGCGCATGCGGCGGTTGCTCCCGGTTGCCCCCCTCTATCGCCGCCGCTACAGGGCCGATGCAACCCATCATGCAACGCAAGAGGCAATACCCACCATGAGCAGCATCAACGTCACCACCCGCGACGGCACCACCCACCAGCTGGCAGCAAAAGAAGGCATGTCGGTGATGGAGATCATCCGCGAGGGCCGGATCGACGAGCTGCTGGCGCTGTGCGGCGGTTCCTGCTCCTGCGCCACCTGCCATGTGCATGTGGCAGAAGCCGATTTCGCCCGCACCGGCCCCGCCAATGCGGATGAAGATGATCTGCTCGACAATTCGGACCACCGCGCCGCCACCTCGCGGCTTTCCTGCCAGATCGCCTTCACCGATGCGCTGGACGGCCTCGCCGTCACCATCGCGCCCGAGGACTGACGGCAGCCTTGCGTAATGACATTGCCAACCGGGGGCGGAAACCGTGACTGAAACGGCACCCGTCGCCGGGGCTCCTGCGCTGGTGCTGGCTTCCGCCAGCCCGCGCCGGGTGCAGCTGCTTGGCCGGCTCGGCATCGTTCCCGCAGCGATAGACCCGGCCGATCTGGACGAGACCCCGCTGAAGCAGGAGCCGCCGCGCGCCCATGCCGCCCGGCTGGCGCAGGAAAAGGCGCTGGCAGTGGCCGCGCGCCACCCGGCCGCCTTTGTGCTGGCGGCCGATACGGTGGTGGCGGTGGGCAGCCGCATATTGCCCAAGGCGGAAACCGAGGCGCAGGCGCGCGCCTGCCTGGCCTTGCTCGCCGGCCGGCGGCACCGGGTGTTCACCGGCGTTGCGCTGGTGGCGCCCGGCGGCAGGCTCCGGGAGCGGATGGTGGAAAGCATCGTCACCTTCCACCGGCTGGACGCTGCGGCCCTGGACGCGCTGATCGCGGCTGGAGACTGGCAGGGCAAGGCCGGCGGCTATGCGCTGCAGGGCGCTGCAGAAGCCCATATCCGCTGGCTTTCGGGCAGCTGGTCGGGCGTGGTCGGCCTGCCGCTGGCGGAAACCCGGCGCCTGCTGCTGGCTGCAGGCTATCCGCTTGGCTGAGGCGCTGATCGAGGCCGCCCCCGGCGCCACCCGGGCGCTGGTGATGGACGGCGACACCGTGCTGGAAGCGCATCTGGAGCGGCCCGATCTCGGTGCGCGCGCCGGCGCTCGGCTGCCGGCGCGGCTGGTGCGGTTGCTGGTCCCGGGTGTGCGCGGCATCGCCCGGCTTGAAGATGGGCAGGAGCTGCTGCTCGCGCCGCTCCCGACGGCGGCAACCGAAGGCGCGCAGCTGGGCATAGAAGTGACCCGCACGGCGCTGCCCGAAGCCGGCCGCCCCCGGCTGGCCCGCGCCCGTGCGCTGCCCGATGTGCCCGAGGCGGCTGATTCCGGCCCTGATCTCGCCGCAAGGCTGGTCGCCGCCGGGCACCGGCTGCACGCAATTTCAGGGCCGCAGGACCGGCTGGAGGCAGCAGGGTGGTCGGCCGTGGTGGCCGAGGCGGAAAGCGGCTTGATCAGCTTCGGGGCCGGGCTGCTCACCATCTCGCTCACCCCGGCGATGACCGTCATCGACATAGACGGCGAGGCAGCGCCGGAGCCGCTGGCGCTGGCAGCGGTGCCGGCGCTGGTCGCGGCAATCCGGCGGCTGGACCTGCAGGGCGGCATCGTGGTGGATTTCCCCTCGCTCGCCGGCCCGGCGCGCAAACGGCTGGATGCAGCGCTTCTGGCAGCGCTCGGGGCAGCGCTGCCGGAAGCGCCGATGCTCACCACCATAAACGGCTTCGGTCTGGTGCAGATCGTCCGCCCGCGCACCCGGCCCAGCCTGATGGAGGCAGCCCGCACGCCCGGCTTCAACGCGCTCGAACTTCTGCGAAAGGCGGCGCGCCAGGGCCATGGCGCCGCCACGCTGGTGGCGCCACCGGTGATGACAGGCTGGCTGGCAGCCCGCCCGGCGCTGCTGGCAGAAGCGGCCGCCGCCCGCGGCGGGCCGCTGGGGTTGCGCACAGCCGAGGGACTGGCCAGATCAGAAGCCTATGTCGGACCCTGAAAACCCCGCTCAACAGCCCGCCGCACAGCCCCGCATCTGCGCCTATTGCAACCGCCGCGCGGTGGCGGCGGACTGGCACCCCTTTTGCTCAAAAGGCTGTGCAGACCGCGACCTGCTGCACTGGCTGGGAGAAAGCTATGCACTGCCAGCCGATAGCCCTCTGGACAGCGAGGGCGACGAGGGCTAGGACGCCGGCTCGCAGCGCGAACGCCCGGGTAGCTCAGGGGTAGAGCAGGGGATTGAAAATCCCCGTGTCGGTGGTTCAAATCCGCCCCCGGGCACCACGTTGTTCAACTGAAAGGTTGAACAACGTGAAAAATGTTCGTCTGCACAAGCTATCCCCCCTCAATATCCCCCAGGATTGCTCGCTGCCGCAGCCCTTGGACGCCAGTAACATTTCCTGTGCGCCGCGATGGAGCTTGCCATCGGCCTCCGAATTTCGATTCGGCTGCCATCGCCATCAGGATAATCGCTGAAAACCATCCCCACAGCCCGAAGGTGTTTTTGATCTCGATCACCTGCGCGCCGTTCCGTCGGCTGCTGCAACTGGCCACATCATCCGCTTCATGCGCGCAAAGTCCCCAGCGATGAAGACTCAGCGCTCTGTGAACGCTCTGCAAAATTGGAAGGGCTGCTCCTGCCATCTCATGCTGCCCGGTAAAGATACCAATATGGATCAAATGCCTGCGGAGAAGCCTGGTTAGATTCCGGCGGTGCAGCGAGTCTTTGAGGTGCCATAGAGTGATTTCCAGGCTGACCAATATGGACGGTCAACGTCAGGAGGTAGTCACCATGAGAGCTTCTCATTTTTCCATGTTCACAATGGCCGCTGCATTGTGTGGCGCCAGCCCAACATTGGCTGTAAACACCACATTTGCGCAGTTTACACAGCAATCATCGGACAAGGTTGTTAATTATACAACCACACCGACTTCCAACAGCATCTCGGTCGTTGACGCTCCGGTGAATTTTGTTGTCAATGCTTTCGGCCCGGTCGGGGTATATTCAGCAGATCTGAATATCTCGGCCATCTCGTCCAATACCGTGACGGACACCGGACCACAGTTCGAACAGGTCGGCTGGTCGGGATTCTATTCCTTTACAAACGGACCTATCAATTATTTGACGGTCAATTTTACCAATGCAATCACGGATATTAACGGTCTTGGTGGTTCGGGCAGCATGTTCGCTACCAGCCTCCTTGGCGCTACGATCAACTACACTTCCAACTTCATCGATGTCTCCAGCGTAGTCGCCAGCGATTTCGCGCTGGCATTCAGCAGCGGAACACCCGCCTATGGCATTGATGCCAATGGCTATGGCACGCCGTTCGCGTCCAACGTCGCAGGCACTTTCGCCGGCGAGGTTCCCGAGCCGATGAGCTGGGCGATGCTGACTGTCGGTTTTGGCCTGATCGGATATGCCGTTCGCCGTCGGCGCACATCCTATCAGACCGTCCTCGCCTGAACGCTGCCGGGCTGAATCTGGTCCCTCGCCCGGACGCGCCAGAGCGGCTTTCAACATTGCGGAATCAACGCCCCCGATACGCCAATAGTTGGAAGCCGCAAAATTGATCGCTGGTCCTGAATGCCTTTACAGACGCAACAAGGCATCGGGACCGGCGGTCATTACCAATCGCGCCAATTCCGGAATAGACCGACAGCCCGTGCGGTGCATGATCTCGGCGCGATGATTTTCCACCGTTCGCTGGCTGACTTTCAGGTCGGACGCGATGTTCTTGCTCGGGTGCCCATCGAGCACAAGCTTCAGCACTTCGAGCTGGCGTCCCGTCAGGGTGGTCAGGCGGCGCCCGGCAGCTTCACGCCCATCATTTTGCAAGGTTCGATTATCGCCGCTGGCAAGTGCGCGGCGGATGCTTTCAATAATCACCGGGCCGCTGGCCGGCTTTTCGATGAAATCGAACGCACCAGCCTTCATCGCTGCGACAGCCATTCCCACATCGCCTTGCCCCGTGATCATGATCGCCGGCGGCAAGATGTTGTTTGCCTTTAGGTCTTGTATCAGCGCCAGGCCCGTTTCACCCGGAAGAAAGGCATCGACAAGCAGGCAGCCTGTCTCAGCAGGCACCCAACCCGCGCGAAAAGCCTCGCTGGATTCATGCAGACGGGCTGGCAGCCCTGCTTCCGCAATCAAAAGCGCCAGCTCCCTCAGCAGCGCGGTATCATCGTCGATCACATGGATCAGGCTGCGGGGGGCAACCGACAGTTTTTTCGTGCCCTGGCTGAAGGGAGTTGCCGTCGCCAAAGCTGTGCTTACGGCGTCCAGCAGCGCATCGGCACGAACCGGCTTTGTCAGCCGCACGCAATCCTCATTGGCAAAGCGCAGGAGCGACTCCACCGAAATGTCTCCGGTCAGGATGATGACCGGGACGGGCAACCCTTCCGAGGCCAACACCGAGGTCCGCAGAAGATGTGCGAGCTCCAGCCCGTCTGTATTTCCATGCAAGCGAAAATCTGAAATGATGAGGTGAGGTGTTTGGGTCTTCAGCGCTGCCATCGCTTCGGCCTTGTCGCCTGCCTGCGCCACGATATAGCCAACATCGCGCAGAATTCGCGCAATCAGGTCAAGCAGCTTCCGATCATCGTCGATGACCAGAATATGCGCGGCAACAATCGCCGGTACTGGCTCGGCGCTGGTTTGAGAGGCCGGGGGCGCCGCTGGCACAGCATCGCTAGCCGGCGGATCGGATGACGCCGCCAAAGGCACACAGATGCTGAACACCGAGCCTTTGCCGAGCCAGGAGCGTGCCTTTACATCATGGTCCAGAATTTCCCCGTAGCTGCTCACAATCGAAAGGCCCAGCCCAAGGCCGCTGTTCCTTTCAATTGCACCAGGCCCGTCGGGCACCGTGAGCTTGTTATAGGGCTGGAAGATATCTGGAATATCTTCGGCCGCGATGCCGACCCCGCTATCCCACACCTGTATTTCGATATGCTGCCCCCGCCGCCGCGCGCCGAGCAGCACGCCGCCCGTGGTGGTGAATTTGAGGGCGTTGACCAGCAGGTTCTGCACCATGCCGGCAAGCAGGGTTGAATCCGAAACAACGTCGCAAGAGACAGGAACATAGCGAAGATTCAGGCCTTGCGATTCTGCTTGTGCCCTTTGGCCTTCCACGATTCCAGCCAGAAACGGCCCCAGCGCAAACTCGGTCATTTCGGATTGTACAGCGCCGGCCTCAATCCGGTTGATATCGAGCAGACCGTTGAGCATCCCCGACATCGACTGCAATGTCTGATCGAGCTGGGCCAGCAACAGCCCTGTTTCCAAATCCGAGAATTTTCGAGCCATCAGCTCCTGCAGCAACACCAGAGCCTGTAGCGGCTGGCGCAGATCATGGCTCGCGGTTGCCAGAAAGCGGGACTTGGCCATGTTTGCCGCGTCGGCCAATTCCCTCGCCTCCTGCATCGCCTGCGAAGCCCGCTTGGCTTCGGTGATGTCGGAATAGGTGATGACAACGCCTTCGATCCGATTGTCAGCGGATCGGTATGGCATGACCTTCCGCCGAAGGCAGATGCCGGCTGTGGTTTCCAGGTCCTGCCCGGCTGGCCTGTGATCAATGAGCACGGCGCCGATATCGCTCAGGAGGTGGGGATCGGGGGTCAGCGGGGCCAGATCGGCAAGGGGTCGGCCAATGTCTTCAGGCAGCATTTTGAACAGGGCGCGGGTCGCGGGCGTGAAAAAGCGGATGTTGCTTAGCAAATCGAGAAAGATGGTCGCTATGTTGGTGCTGTAGAGGATGTTCTGAAGATCGTCCGCCGTGGTCCGCTGGCGATCGACAGTTTCCTGCAGCTGGCCGTTCAGCGCCACCAGCTCTTCGTTCAAGGATTGCAGCTCTTCCTGAGAGGTGATCAGCTCTTCGTTGGCGCTCTGATATTCCTGATTGCGCGCTAATGTTTCGGCATCAATGATCTTTTGCTCGGTGCTCGCACTGCCCGGGTGGAGATCGGCATCGGACAATTCGGCTCGGATGCTGGCGAGCTCGGCTTCCAGTGCCTGCAACCGCGCCGATGGCAGGCTGGACACCGGCCAAGGCGGCGCATTCGCGGTTTTGCCTTGAACGGACCAGATCTGCCCCGTGTTGGCCGGCGGTGCTGGCAACGACGCGCCGTTGGCATTGCGCTGGTAAAGATGGGCCTGCTGCGACAGTGCTGAAAAGAGTGGTGCCCCGCTTGAAGGCGGCATTACGGCTTCCGCCTTTCCCAGCAGCAATAGGCCGCCAGAGCGCAGAGCAAAGTGAAACAAGCTGATGGCCCGGGCCTGTGCGGCGGGCTGAAGGTAGATCAGCAAGTTTCGGCAAGACACCATGTCGATGCGCGAGAATGGTGGATCGGTGAGGAGATCGTGTACGGCGAAGACCACCGATGCCTGCAAGTCGCGCCCAACGCGCCAGCCTGCATCATCAGCCACGAAAAAGCGCCGCAACCGCGACGCTGAAACGTCGCTCTCGATGCTGGACGGGCAAAGCCCATACCGCGCCGCGGCGATAGCATCAGGGTCAAGGTCGGTTGCAAACAACTGTATTTTCAGCGTCGGCCGGCTCTTTGCGATTTCCTCCAGGAACAATATGGCCAGCGACCAGGCTTCCTCGCCGCTGCTGCAGCCTGCACACCATATCCGGATTGGTCGGTTTTCATCATGGTGACGCACCAGATCGGGCAGGATCTTGGTGGCCAGCGTGGCGAACACGGCCGAATCCCGGAAAAAACCCGTGACGTTGATCAACAGATCGTTGGCCAGCGCCTCGAGTTCCTTTGTGTCGTTCTCGAGGCGCGCGACATAGGCGGCTAAAACGTCGGTCCCGTTTTCCAACCCAAGACCGGCCATGCGGGCGCGACGTTCGATGCGGCGTTGCATGGTGCCGATCTTGTAGCCGCTGAAATCGTGGCCGCCTTTTTTCAGACGGTCCAGCACAGGCTCCACCCAGTCCTTGGCCATCATGACCGGCAGAGGCAATTGGTCCCTGAGGGCGATGATCGCAGCGCCCATGGCTGCAACCGGCAGGATTGCATCGACACAGCCCGTGGCAATGGCGGCGTCCGGCATGCCCTTGTGGCCGGCCTCTTCGGGGTCCTGGGCGATGATATATCCGCCGGCACCATGCACCGCGCACACGCCGTCGCTGCCATCGCCGCCATTGCCAGACAGCAGAACGGCGACAACCCGCATTCCGGTTTCCAGCGCCAGCGAATGCAGCAGATAATCGACCGGGAGGCGTGGGCCTTCGTGATTCTGCTTGGAAGGGATGAGGCGCAGTCTGGCGCCGGTTACGGCAATGCGCCCACCGGCCGGGATCACATGCATGCGATCGGGCAACAGCGGCATTCCATCGGAGATTTCGACGACCGGAAAAGGCGTCGTTTCCGCCAGCAGATCGGCCAGCATCGACGGATGATCAGGATCGAGATGCTGAACCAGGATATAGGCAATGCCGCTGCGCGGCGGAAGCCCGGCTATCAGGCCACGAAAGGCTTCAAGTCCGCCGGCGGAGCCGCCGATCGCTACAACCATCTGAGACGACGCAGGCGGCCTTAGCCGGGCTAAGGCCGGGCCGCTGCCGCTTTGTGGGCGTTGATCCATCAAGGAGTGCGCCTCACTGAAAATTTCGAAACTATTGTAGAATAGCAAACATAGCAGTTATCTGACCGCACGTCGAACGCGGTTCGCTGCCGCTCGGCTGCGAGCAGCATCCCGATTCACCCGCCCGGAGATTCTGATTGCCGGTTGGGCTCACAAACAGGCTGATGCAATTGCTGGCGCAGAGGCAAGCGACGGGAACCAGCGCAAAAGGGCAATTCCGGGGGGCATGGCGGCTGCATCCTTCGGCTCGCTTCCTGCGCCGATGTGAGCCTGACGGTTCTTGTAGATGCACATGCTCATGCCCTTTTGTGCCGCCAGCAACATGGTACTGCCTTGGCCACGGGCATGAAACGCAACCCGTCGGGTCAAGCCAAGGCAGTTGACTTGCAGTGCCCGCAAGACAGGGCTGCCAATAGCTGCGGATTATACTTATGATGGCCGGGCTGATCCTTGCCTTTGGCGAAAGACTTCCGCCAAATTCGCAGGCGTGGCTGAGTAGATTCCGATCTCGGGGGCCGGCATGTGCTGTCTATCCTTCGGCGGCATGCGGTCGGCTGCAGGTGGCGGCCTGTCGCCGCCAGATCAAGCGCAGCAATGGGGCGGCTCGCTAAATGTCCGACTGGTGGTCGAAAACGGACCTTCCAGGCGCGCTCGTTTGCAAACGATATAATCGCACTCGGTTTTGGCGGTCGAAGCTTCGGCACAGGAGCGCCGCGCCATCGGCAGAAAGTGGCATTCGACCAGGCGCATCGCCCGCGCAACGTGCGCCGCCGTGCATTCTCCGGGGTGTTCTTCCCCTTGCCCCCACTCCCGCAACCCGCCAAAGCCTGCGGCCATGCACGCCACCCGCCGCACACCCACAGAGCCACAGCATGGCTAATCCGCGCTGGCACACCATCGGCATACTCGGCGGCATGGGGCCGGCGGCCAGCGCCGCGTTTCTCACCAGCCTGGTCCGCGCCGCCGGGGGCGAGCACGATGAGGCCAAGCCCCGCATCCTCCTCGACAGCAACCCGCATGTGCCGGACCGCAATGCAGCCGTTGCCGGCGGGCCATCGCCCGGCCCGGAGCTCGCCGCCATGGCCGCGCGGCTGATGGCGCAGGGCGCTACCGTGCTGGCGATGCCCTGCAACGCCGCCCATGGCTGGGCAGCGGCGATCGAGGATGTGCTGCAGCCCGGCGTGCGCTTCATCAGCCTGATCGAGGCTGCGTCCGCTGCCGTGCTGGCACATGCGCCGGCGCGGGTGGGGCTGATGGCGGTGGGCGCCACCCACCAGCTGCGCCTGTATGCGCGGCCGCTGGAAGCCGCCGGCGTGGCGGTGCTGGCGCCGGATCCGGCGCGGCTGGCGGCGCTGGTGGGGCGGGTGAAGGCCGGCGATACCGGGCCGGCGGCGCGTGCAGAGGCCGCCGCCATGGCGGCAGCGCTGGTGGCAGAGGGTGCCGATCTGGTGCTCGCCGCCTGCACCGAAATCCCGCTGGCGCTGGCGGCGGCGGATTGCACGGTGCCATTTGTGGATGCCGGCGAGGCGCTGGTATCGGCCACGATTGCGGCCGCACAAACTGCTGGCTAGGCCGCTGCCGCCGGCCTATCCGGAGCGGTAATGAAAACCATCGCCGCCGTGCTCGGCGCTTCCGGCGCCACCAGCCCCTTTGCCCGCTCAAAGCCGCTGGCACTTGCCGAGCTCGATCTGGCCCCGCCCGGCCCCGGCGAGCTGCTGGTGCGGATCGAGGCAGCAGGGCTGTGCCATTCCGACCTGTCGGTAGTGAACGGAGACCGTCCGCGCCCGCTGCCGATGGCGCTGGGGCACGAGGCCTGTGCCACGGTGGTGGAGGCCGGCCCCGGCGCCCGGCTGGCGGCAGGGGACCGGGTGGTGCTGGCGTTCCTGCCGGCGTGCGGCACCTGCGACAATTGCCTGTCGGGCCGGCCCTGGCTGTGCGTGCCGGCAGCCGCCGCCAATGGTGCCGGAACCCTCATGGCCGGCGCCCGCCGCCTTTCCGGCCCGCAGGGGCCGGTCAACCACCATATGGGCTGTTCGGCCTTCGCCGGCCATGCGGTGGTGGACCAGCGCTCAGCGGTAAAAATAGACAGCGATATCGACCCCGAGATCGCAGCACTGTTCGGCTGTGCCGTGCTCACCGGCGTGGGCGCGGTGTTCAACACAGCCGCCCTCAGGCCGGGCGAATCGGTGGCCATCTGGGGTCTCGGCGGGGTCGGCCTCGCTGCCCTTCTGGGCGCGGTTGCCGCCGGCGGCGAGCCGGTGGTGGCAATCGACCCTGTGGCGGAAAAGCGCGCGCTGGCACTGGCGCTGGGCGCCCGCGCAGCCGCCCACCCTGACGAGGCGGAGGCAGTGATCCGCAGCCTGGCACCGGGCGGAACCGATGTGGCAATCGAGAATGTGGGCCGCGCCGCCGTGCTGGCCGAAGCCTATCGGCTCACCGCGCGCGGCGGCCGCACCATCACCACCGGCCTCCCAAACCCGGCCGAGCAGCTGAGCATCCCGGCCGTAAGCCTGGTGGCGGAAGCCAAGACCATCATCGGCAGCTATATGGGCTCGGCCATCCCGGCGCGGGATATCCCGCGCTACATCGCGCTGTGGCGCGCCGGGCGGCTGCCGGTGGAGCGGCTGCGCTCCGCCACAAGGCCGATGGCAGAGATCAACGCCGCCCTCGATGATCTCGCCAGCGGCGCCGTCATCCGCCAGATCCTGCTGCCCCGCTGATGGGCTGGCCGGCGGTGGCGCTGGCCGCGCTGGCCGGGCTGTTTCTGGGCAGCTTCATCGCCGGCTTCAGCTGGCGCTGGCCGCGCGGGGAGGCTTTTCTCATCGCCCGCTCGCGCTGTGCCAACTGCAATGCCGCACTCTCCCCGCCCGAGCTGGTGCCGGTGCTTTCCTATCTGTGGCTGCGCGGCCGCTGCCGGCACTGCGCAGCACCCATCCCGGCGCGGCATCTGGCTATCGAGCTGGCGGCAGCGCTCCTCTGCGCGCTGGCGGCGCTCACCGCCACCACCCCGCTGGCGGCCCTCGCCGGCGCGCTGTTCGGCCTGCTGCTGCTGGCGCTGCTGGTGCTCGATGCGGAACATTTCTGGCTGCCCGATGCGCTCACCGCGCCGCTGCTCGTGGCGGGCCTCCTGCTCGGCCCGGCACCGCTGGCGGAGCGGCTATGGGGCGCGGTGCTCGGCTTCGGCGGGCTGGCGCTCATCGGCTGGGGTTACCAGCGGCTGCGCGGTCGCGAAGGCCTGGGCGGCGGCGATCCCAAGCTGGCGGCGGGGCTGGGGGCATGGCTCGGCTGGCCGCTGCTGCCGCTGCTCATGGTGGCGGCAAGCGCCATCGGCCTGCTGCTGGCGGGGCTGGACCGGGCGCGCGGCCGGCCGGTCGCGGCCGATACACGGCTGCCGCTGGGCGCGCTCATGGCGCTGGCCGGCTGGCCGCTGTGGCTGGCAAGGCCGCTGCTGCTCGGCTGGATGGAGGGAGGTTGAGCGCCTCCAGCCGCTCCGCTACTGTCTTCGCCCAAGCACAAGAGACCAGCGCCGCCCTTATGAAGCCGTTCGAAGGCGCCCAGCGCCTGCCCAGCCGCCACATCGAGCTCGTGCAGAAGCGCGGCTTTCTGAGCCCGGAGGAGTGCGAGGCAATCATCGTGCAGGTGGATGCAAAAAGGCGGCCCTCCACCATCGCCGACGATAACGGCGATGCGCTGTTCCGCACCTCCGAAACCGGCGATCTTGACCGGGAAGACCCGCTGGTGGCTGCGGTAACTGCCCGTATTTGCAGCTTTCTGGGGTTGAATCCCCGCCACTGCGAATCGCTACAGGGGCAGCGCTATGCCGAGGGGCAGGAGTTCAAGGCCCACACCGATACCTTCGAGCCCGGCGGCCTTGGCTATCTCGAACATTGCACGGCGAGCGGCCAGCGCACCTGGACCGGAATGGTCTATCTGAACGAGCCCGCCGCCGGCGGTGCCACCCGCTTCAAGAAGCTCGACAAGACCATCCAGCCCGAGCGCGGCAAGCTATTGGCATGGAACAATCTTCTGCCAAACGGCGCGATAAATCCGATGACCCTGCACCAGGGCATGCCGGTGCGCAGCGGCGTCAAATACATCATCACCGCCTGGTTCCGCGAACGCCCCTGGGGCTGATCCGCAGGCCCGGCGCTCAGAAAGTGGCGCTCAGCCCGGCAGTGAAGGTGCGCCCCAGTTCAAAGGTGTTGTTGTCCACCCGGGTGCCGCCAAGGCTCTGGAATTCCTGATAGCGGACATTGGTAAGGTTGCGGCCTTCCAGCTTCAGTTCGAAAACCAGCCCGCGCACGGTAAAGCCCTGGCGGATCACCGCATCCAGCCGCAGGCCGGGCTTTTCGATAAGGTCCGGCTGGCCATCGGGGCCGCGGCTGGTGGCGCGGTTGCTGGCATAGTTCAAAAGCAGCGTCTGCTCCGACAGGCTGTCCTGGTCCGAAAAGCCGATCTGCAAATTGGCCACATGGTCGGACTGGCCGGTGAGCGGCTGGCCGTTGCGGAAGAAGTCGGTGGCCGGAATGACCTGCCCGGTGAACGGGAAGATGGTGGTGTCGCCGTCGGCCACTTTGATGCTGGAATTGGTGAAGGTGTAATTGGCCCCGACCATGAAGCGCCGGCCATCGAGGAAGCTGTTGTCGCCCAGTGCATCCAGCGCAAAATACTTCTGCACATCAAGCTCCGCACCATAAAGCTCGGCCTCGGGGGCATTTGCATAAGTGGTCTGGATAAAGCCCGATTGCAGCGACACCACGGTTTCGATCGGCCGGTCGATCTTCTTCCAGAAGCCCGATATCGTGAAACGCTCATCGCGGCCAAAATACCATTCATAGCGCGCTTCGGCATTGATCAGCTGGCTATCCACCAGAAACTGGTTGCCGCGCGATTCGCGGTCATTCTCGGTATCGAGGAATACCTGCGGCGCCTGCTCGCGAAACTGCGGCCGGGCAATGGTCTTGGAGGCCGAGAAACGGAACTGCATGTCCTCGGCAAAGTTCCACGTAACCGTGGCGGCCGGCAGAAAATAATCATTGTTCAGCCGGGTGATGAAGGTGGTCTGGCCGGAGCCGAACAGATCGACCGGGTTGACGATCTGCCGGCCCTTTTCATAGCGCACACCGGCGTTGATCTGCACACCGTCCGCCGGTTCCAGCTCCACCATGCCGTATCCCGCATGCACGGTAAGGCTGGCATCATAGCGCGCCGCACCTGCGGTGGCCGAGGTCTCGTTCAGCACGATGCCAAAGGTGTAGATGTTGAAATCGGAGAGCAGGAAATCGGCCCGCTGCTGCGACACCCCGACCGGCAGGGCGGCACCTGACTGGTACCGATAATCCCGCCGAACGGATGAGCGCTGGTTGTCTGAAAACGCATAGCCGGCGGTAAACTTCATCGGGAACGGGCCGGTTTCCAGCTTGTAGCCAAGGTCGATTCCAGCGCCATAGACATTCTCGTTCAGCCGGCTGAAGGCCACGCGGGCAGACTGGCCGGGCGAACGCAGATCGTTCACGAAATCATTGATGCCGAAATCGGTGGTGAAGGCGTAGCTGATGTCGCGCTCATAGGGCGAAAGCCGCTTGGAATTGGCATAGGTGCCGCGCAGATCGACACTCAGCTGGTCAAAGCGCAGCTCGGCAATCGCCTGGGTCTGGATCAGCTGGCGCTCGAACCACGCCAGCGAGTTGCGGTTGACCCGCACATCGGTGAAGGCGGCATCGTTGATCCCGTCCTGAATGCGGGCTTCCTTGATGGTATCGTGCACATAAACGGTGTTGAGCCGGATCTTGTGCTCATCAAACTCCATGCCCACTCCGAGCAGCCCGTTCACCACCGCCCGGTTTTCGGTTGAGAAGAAATCATAGTCCTGGTTGATGCCGAGCGAGGGGTTGGCGGTGCCCGGCGCAATGAAGGTGGAGGAGTTCTGCTGCTTGCCGGCCTTGGTCTGCCAGTTGTTCTTCCAGCCCAGATTGGCCACCACGCCGAAGCGGATGCCGTCCACGTCCCATGTATGACCGCCGGCCACTTCAACCCCGAAATTGGCCGGGATGGCGGTGTTGCGCTGGATCACCGTGGTCGGCGAATTGATCAGGCTGGCGGTAATATCCTGCACCTGGCGGAAGGTGAAATCGGCGCCCGGCACCAGCAGCTTGCCGCTGTTCTGCGCATCCTGCAGCAGGCCGGGGATCCGCCTTGTACCATCATCAAAGCCGGTCGCATCAAAGCCGCCGCCCTGATACGTCACACCAAGCTCGCTGGTGGTCACGGTGTTGCCGCCAAAGCTGCCGCTCACGGTAAAGAAGCTTTCCTCGGGGATGGCGCGGGTGGTGAGGTTGATGACACCGCCGCCGAATTCACCGGGGAAGTTGGCCGAATAGCTCTTCTGCACCACCGAAGAGGCGAGAATGCTGGTCGGGAAAATATCGAGCGGGATCACCCGGCGCAGCGGATCGGGCGACGGGATGGGCAGGCCGTTCAGCAGCGCCAGCGAATAGCGTTCGCCAAGGCCGCGCACATACACAAAGCGGCCGCCAACCACCGACAGGCCGCTCAGCCGCTGCAGGGCGCCGGCAATATCGCCTTCGCCGGTGCGGGCGATATCGGCCTGGGTAAGCACCGAAACGACCTCGCGGCTCACCCGGATGGTGTTCGGAATGCGCCGGCCGATAACCACGATCTCGGAACCGCCACCGCCGGGCACCGAAATCTCGGGCACCTCATCGCTTGCGTCATCCGGTTCGGCGGCCGGCGCGGGCTGGCTGGCTTCCTGCGCCAGCAACGGCGTCCAGCCGAGCATGGTGGATGCCAGCAGGAGGAGCCCCAAGCGGTTCTTGGCGATGGTCGGCCTGGTCATTCCTGGTCCCCTGGGTCCTGTGTTCCTGCGCGTTGCCGGTTCGGGCTATCCGCGCAGGGCAAATTTCTGTCTGTCCGGGCGGGGCGGCCCCGATGCCACCCCGCCAGTTCCGTCATTATGGGATCGGGGCAGGCGCTGCGGCGCACGCCGGCGTGGTGGTGCCAAGGCTGCATGTCCAGCCCTGATACCAGGTGTCGGTCGCACTGCTGAAGGCACCCACGTAATTCGCGGTCACAAAGTTGCCGCCGCTATTGGCCGATGCGTCGCCGGCAGTGGTGGAGTTGAACGTCACCGGGTTGGTGGCGACCGCAGCCGCTTCCGTCGCGCCGGGCAGGAAGCTGTTGGTCACCGAAGGCACATAGGTGAGCACATTGTTGTCGCCGGTGATGAGCGGCAGGATGACCGACGACGGAACATCCGCTTCATCGCGCGCCGCCGTGGCGCAGCCGAACAGCACCGAACGGAAGACCGGCGGGCCAACATCGTCGGTGGCCGGGTTCGCCGGGCCGGACGTGTTGTCCGATGGCTGGGCCACGCCGCCAACCGCGGGCGCAACCTCATCGATATCGAGGCAGATTGCTGCGGTGGCGATGATATTGCCGTTGATGAGCGTGTAATCGGTGCCACCGCGGATCAGGATCGGATCTGGCGAGCGCCGGTTCACAAAGGTGAAATTGGCCAGCCGCACATTGGTGCGCGGGGTGCGGCCACCACCACCGGCGGTCTCGGCTTCGATAATGCGGTCACCACCATCGCTGCGTTGCACCACCAGCGCGAACTGGATGAAGCCCTTGAAGCCGAAATCGGTATCAAGGCTGTCATCGTCAGCGCCGGTTATCACCAGATATTTCTGGTTCACCCGGCCCCCAAACCATTCGATGCCGTCGTCCGAGCTGTTATGAACCTGGATATGGTCGAAGGCTGTGGAGCGTCCGACACCGGCCATGGTTATGCCGTTCAGCTCGTTGCCCGGCGCCACTTCAAAGCCCGGATAGCGCACCTGCACAAAGCGGAGGCGGCCGCTGTCATCATTGGGCGAAGCGCCGCCGTAAAAAGCCCCGGTCACCCCTTCAACGGCGGACTGGCAGCCCACGGTGCCGGGCGTGACCCCCGAGCCCGTGCAGGTGTTGATCGGTGCCCGGCCGAGGATGACGATGCCGCCCCACTGGCCGATGGCGCTGGCCGCTGCGGTCGCGCCGCCGGGGAAGTTCGTGAAGCCTTCCATGTTGGAGCGGCTGGTGAAGACGATCGGGCGGGTCTCGCTGCCTTCTGCAAAAATCTGCGAGCCACGGTTGATGACCAGCGAATCGGCGCCGGACGAACCAAAGACAACCGTGCCGGGTTCGATGGTCAGCACGCCGCGCGAACCGGTTGCAATCGGGTTGAGCGGGTCGCCGCCAAGGTCAGCGCCCACATCGACCCGGCCGGAAAGCGAATAAACGGTGCCGGGCAGGTTCTGCAGCACCACATTGCCGATAAGCCGGCCCGAAATCTGGCAGTTGCGCAGATTGTTGATCACACCCACGTTCGAGGTGCCGGTGGGGCAGCTCGCCGCCGGCCCGCCGGTAGGCGTTGGAGTGGGGGTCGGGGTAGGCGCAGGCGTGGGCGCAGGCGCAGGTGCCGGAAGCACGATCACGCCTTCACCCGGCGAGGCGATGTCCACCGCGCCGCTGCAGGCGCCGAGTGCCAGGGCCGAGCCCAGCAGCAGGAATGTCCGATACTGCGTCATGTGTCCTGTCCCCTGATCTGGCCCCGAACGAGGCCCTTGCTTCGAGCCGGTGCGGCCCAGTTTTGCCAAAGGGAGCAGGCGTTTTAACGGATTACCCGCCGGATCCTGCCCCCGCAGCCGGGCTGCGCAAGGGTTCGATAACCCCGGCCGGTTACGCCGGGATTACTGTTTCATTACCGATTTGCGTCAACGAACGAGCTCGACCTTCACCATGAGCGGCTGGCCACGCCGCACGATGGCCAGCTCCACACCGTAGGCACCGGCAACTTCGGCCGGCAATTCAAGCAGTTTTTCCTCGCTCATCAGTTCCTGGCCGTTCACCGCAACAATCACATCCCCCGGCTGCAGCGCCGCCACCCGAAACAGCGGCACCGCGCCCGCATCGCGCACTTCATAGCCGGTGATTCGCCCTTCAGAGCGCCGGGGCCGGAGCGCCAGGCGGTAGCTGTCGGCACTGGCAGCCAGCTCTTCGGGCCGTGCCTGCAACAGCCGGCCCGGCACCGGCGGCGCAGCGGCAACTACCCTCGGCTGGTCCGCGTCGAGCACCAGCCGCGCTTCGGCGCCGGCACTGGCCAGCAGCACAGCACCAGGCTCGATCGCCGCAAGGGTTATGCCCGGCGCTACCGGCTGGCCCCGTCGCACCAGCCGCTGGCGCCCGTCGCTGCTCTCGATAATCGCCGCCCCGCCGCCTGCACGCAGCATCACCCCGCGCAGGATGAACCCCTCGATAGCCACCGCCGCAACAGGCCGCGCAGCCACCGCAGCCGCTGCAAAGGCCGGTGCGGGCGTCGGCGTCGGCGCCGGGCTGGTCGCCACCGGTGCAGCCTCACCGCCCCACAGGCTCACCAGCACCGCCGCCAGCGCCAGCCCGCCGCCTATCGCCAGCGCCCATTCGCGGGCAGTGGTCCTGCGTTCAGACACAGCCGATAAGCCCCGCCACCGGCACCACCAGTGCAACACCGTCCTGCCCGGTGATGGTCAGCACCCCGTCGCGCACAGTGGCGCCGGGGCCGCCCTGGTTGGCGGTTATCACCAGATCGATGGCAGCGCTGCCCTCGCCATCGGCAAAGCGGGCGCGCGGCGCAAAGCCCAGCACCGGCGGCGTTTCCGCATTGGCCGGTGCCGCCGCCTCGGCCGCAAGCACGGCCGGCCCGGCCTTGCGCTGGAGCAGCATGGTGCCGCCGCCGCCGCGTACCATGGCAATGCGCTCGCCGCTGCTCCTATCCCACAAAAACATCGCGCACTGGCCCTTTGCAAGCGTCTGCGGCGGCAGCACGCCAAGCTCGGGTGCGGCCTGCGCCAGCAACAGGGCGAATGCCAGAATCACGGCGCGCCCATGGTAATGCGCCCATCCGCGCCCAGCCGCAGCCGGCCCGCCGGCACCCCGTCCGGCCCCGCCAGATCGACCCGTGCGTCGGCGCCGTCGCAAACCGGTGTGCCCGCCAGCATGGCCGCATTCGGCGCTGCCATCTGCACCTCCATGCGCCCGCCCGCCTGCACGCAGCCATCCGCCCCGAACAGCAGGTCAACCCGGCTCAGCCGCAGCCCGGCAAAAGGCAGCGGCAGCCCGGCCAGCTGCGGCGCGCCGTCCAGCGCCTCCACGCCGCGCTGCCGGCCCAGCAACAGCGTGCCGCTCAGCCCCGGCCCGGCAACCGAAACCCGCGCCACCCCGGCAAGCAGCGGCAGCGCCGCCAGCCGCAACTCCAGATCGCCCAGCCCCAGTCCGCCCCATTGCGCCGCGCGCAGCTGCCCGCGCCACAAATTGCCCGTCGCGCCCGCCGCAGAAACGCCCGCCGGCAGCACCCAGCGCAGCGGCACCAGCACCACACCGCCGAGCAGCAGCACGCCGCCGAACCACAGCAGCCGAGCAGCGCTCCCCTTCACTGCCCGGCCCCGGCAAAGGTAAAGCTCGCGGTCACCGTCGCATCCTCGTTGCGGCTGGCCGATAGCGCCACCAGCTGCAGGCCGTCCGCCTCCAGCGCGCCCAGCATCTGCAGCAGAACCGGCGCGCGCGCCGCCGCAACGCGCGCCGATACCCGCCCCGGCCCGGCCGGCTCCACACTGGTCAGGGCCAGCCCGGCAGCGGCAGCGGCAGCCTCCACCTGCGACAGAACCGTCTGGCCGCCGCCCTGCTGCGCGCGCGCCCCGGCAGCCTCGATACGCGGCGCCATGGCGGCGATTGCAGCACGGTCCGCCGTCGCAGTCGCCAGCCGGTCGGCTGCGTTCAGCTGCGCGCGCGCCAGCGGCTGCCAAAGCCCGAACCACAGGGCAGACGCCAGCAGCAACGCTGCCAGCAGGCCAAGCAGCACCTGCTCCCTCCGGCTCCGCATTGCCCAAAAGGCCCCAAGCGGTTGCGCGCTCATCCGCCGATCCTCAATTCGGTCTGCAGCCGCCCGCCAATCTCGCGCGGCAGGCCCGGCTCCGCCGCCAGCCCGGCCGCCTGCAACCGGCTGGAAAGCGCTGCCACATCACCGGGCGCCGCCCCCTCCAGCGCCACCACCAGCACATCACCGGTCTTTTCAAGGCTCATTATGCTCACCCCCGGCCGCCCGGCCAGCTCCGCCAGCAGCGGCGCCATGGTGCGCGCAAGGCCGGTGCCGCCGCCCAGCTCCGCCAGCCGCGCCGCCACCTGCGCGCGCGGGTCGCTCACCGGCGTGCCGGCGGGCAGCAACGCCGCTGCCGCAATGGCCGCTTCCGCCTCCGCCGCCGCCGCCGCGCTGTTGGTCCGAGCCCACTCCACTACAGGCGTGGCCAGCAGCACCGCCAGCGCCGCGGCCGCCAGCACCGCCACCCGCCGCCGCCGGGCAGGGTCCATGTCCTTGCGGGTGCCCCCGGCAAACCGCCCCTGCCGCAGGTCAAGCTCCGGCCGGTCCATCCGCGCGGCCAGCCCATCCGCCAGCCCATCCGCCCCAAGCAAGCGCGGGGCCGCCCCCAGCACAAGTTCGGCCAGCGCCGGCTCGCTGGCAAAGGCCCGCGCCTCGCCGCCCGCCTCCACGCTGCGCACCAGCCACAGCCCTTCAACAGGCCACGCAAGCGCACCAGCCACCGGCGTGGGCAGCAACAGCGGCGCCGGCACCAACGCCCGCACAGGCAACCCATCGAGCGCCGCCAGCCAGCCAGCCATGGCGGCCGCATCGGCAATCGCCAGCCAGCGCCGGCCGTCGGCGTCAGGCTCGCCAATCGCCACATGCATGGTGTCGGCAGGCGCAGCGCTCAGCTCGCCGGCCATGGCCCTTGCCGCCGCCAGCGCCTGCGCCGGGGCCAGCCGTGGCAGCGGCACCCGGTGCAGGCTCACCGCGCCCGGAGGCGCCACAGCCACCACCGGTGCTGCACCCTCATCGCCCGCGCCCTCAAGCAGCCGGCCCCCGGCGCCCAGATGCCACCACACCATATCGGGCAGGAAAACCAGCCGCATCACTCGTCCGCCTGCCAGCGCCGGGCAGCAATCCGCGGCAGTGGCGATCTCGCATCCACAAGCGCCGAAGCCGCCAGCGGCTGGTCGCCCCCCAGCACCGAAAAATCGAGCGCAAACCAGCGGGTTTGCACACTAAGCTGCTGCAGCACATCACCGGGCAGCGGCGCATCGCGCAGCGGGCCGGCGCTGGTAAATTCGGATACCGAGGCCCAGCCGCCCGGCGGCCGCGCCGCCAGCAGCCGCATCGCCAGCTGCCGCCGCGCCGGCGCCGGGCCAGCGGTCGCCGGCAGCAGCATGGCCAACAGCGGCACCTGCCCCGGCCCCAGCGTATCGGGGTTGATGGGGGAGAGATCGGCCATCGGCAGCGCGCACACCAGTGGCCGCAGCCGCGCATACAGCGCCGCATCCACGCCCGTCACCGCCCGCCACTCGCTCGCCTCCACCATCAGCGTGCCGCCGGTGCGATAGCCGAGCGAGGCATAGCGGCTGTCCTCCGCACCCAGCGGCAGCGGCTGGTCGTCGCTGTCTATCCAGTCTGCCGTGGCAGCCGCAAGGGCGGCAGCGCGCGGGCGGGGCACCTCCATCACTTCCAGCAGCGTGGTAAACTGCTCCACGGCAAGCGGCCGCGCCACCAGCGAATTCGGCCCCGCCATGGTCACCAGGCTGTTCAGGTTGAAGCAGTTGCCACCGTCGCGCGCCACCAGGCTGGCGGTTCCCCCCGGCATCGGCAGCAATATCGGCTGCCCCTGCCAGCTGCCGGCGCGCATCTCCACGCCGCCGTCACGCATCAAGCCGGCTATGCGCCTTATCGCCAGCGTCTCTGCGATGTGGGAAAGGCTGGCGGCCTGTTCGCGCGCCAGCAGGTTGCTCACCAGCCGTGCCGCGGTGCGGGTCCGCTCCAGCAGCGTGGCGGCAATCGCGCCCATCACGCCCACCATCAGCAGCACCGCAAGCAGCGCTGCGCCGCGCTCGCGTCCGGGGATTTTGCGCGTCATGCCCGGTCGTCCGGCGGCAGCAAAAACAGCTGGCGCACTGCGCCTGTGCCGGCCAAGTCGAGCACCAGCTCCACCGCGACCGGCAGCCTTGTCTCGATCACCGGCTGGCCCGGCCCCGGCCAGCTGTCCTGCCACCGGCCGCCAATGAAAAAGCGCATCCGGGCGCTGCGCACACCTTCGATAAGCCCGGCAGGTGGCCCGGTGCGGGCACCGTCCACAAAGCCGGCGGCGCGGCGCTCCAGCCGGCCCTGCTCCAGCCGCCATTCCACCCGCTGCAGGCTGGCGCGCGGCGCCCCGTCGGGGTTTTCCCAGCCGCGCCGCACCAGCCGCAGCAACAGGCCGGATGCTGCATCGCTGGCAAAGGCCGGCTGCGGCGCGCCCGCTTCGTCGCGCCAGCGGCGCGGTGCCGCCTGGCCCAGATCGGCCTCCAGCAGCGCCCGGCTGCGCAGCAGCGCGCCCTGCGCTGCCAGCTGCTGCTGGCTGGCGCTGCGGGTGTTCACCGCCACGTTCAGCATCACCACCCCGGCGCCGGCAATCAGGCCAAAAAGCCCAAGCGCCACCAGCAGCTCCACCAGCGTGAAGCCTGAAGGCCGCTGCCGCTTCATGCCGCCGGCCTCAGCACGGTGTCGCGCGCCAGCACTTCGCCGCCGGCGCCGCGCACCTCCACATCTATCCGCACCAGCGTGGGGTCGGGCGTGCGCACCACCTGCCGGGCCACCGCCCAGCTGCGGCCGGCATTTTCCGCGCTGCCAATCGTTGCGCCAAAGGCCGGCAGCGGCTGTTCAACGCTGGCCTCCACGGCGTGGTTGCGCGCTACAATCTGCGCCACCAGCTTTTCCTCCAGCCGGGCAGCCGTGCCAAGGCTGGCGCCCTGCAGCCGCATCAGCGCCATGGCCGCCAGGCTGAACACCGCCAGCGCCACCAGCACTTCAATCAGTGTGAAGCCGCGCTCAGCCGGCATCGATCCGCACCTCGCCCGCCGCACCCACGCGCACCGCTGCCTGCTGCTTACCGGGCGCACCAAGGCTTATCAGCGCCGGCGTCGCCAGCCCGGTCGCATCGAAACTCAGCCGCCCGCCGCCCTCTATCTCGGCTGCCACCGCCATGCCGGGCGGCCAGCGCCGGGCGGCCATTGCATCGCTGCTGCGCCCGCCGCTCTGCTGCCAGCCGCCGCTGCTGCGCACCTCAAAGTGATAGCCGCCGTCATCCAGCACAAATGCCGTGGCGCTGCCCGCCACCACCGCGCGGTCGCGCGCCGCCACCAGCCGGCTGGCCAGCGCCTCCGCCTCCGCGCGCGGCGTGGGGCCGCCGCCAAGGCCTGCAAGCACAACGATGCTCGATGCCAGCCCGATCACCAGAATCACCACCATCAGCTCGATGAGGGTGAAGCCGGCCGCGCGCTCGCGCGCGAACCTAATTCCACGGGCCGCGCGCTCGCGCGCGAACCTAATTCCAATTACCGATGTCGGCATTGTCGCCCTCGCCGCCCGGCTGGCCATCGGCGCCGAGCGAAAAAATATCCACCTCCCCGTGCGTGCCGGGGTTCGCATATTGGTAGGCCCGGCCCCAGGGGTCATCCGGCAGCCGCTTCACATAGCCGCCGCGCCGGTAGCGCGCCGGGTCGGGCAGGGTCACCGGCGGCACGCTCAGCGCCGCCAGCCCGTCAATGGTGGTGGGGTAGCTGAACATGTCCAGCCGGTAGATCTCCAGCGCCTGCTCCAGCAGCGCAATATCGGCGCGGGCCTTTTCCACCATCGCTCGGTCGCGCGAGGGCAGCACATTCACCACCACGATCGTGGTGAGCAGCCCGATGATGAGGATGACCACCATCAGCTCGATAAGGGTGAAGCCGGCTTGAGGCGGGGCAGGGGAGGCGGCAGGGGAACGGCTTCGCATCAGGATACTCCCGCCAACGTATCGAGCTGCAATAGCGGCAGCAAAATGGAGAGCACGATCGCCGCAACCATGCCGCCCATGATCAGGATCACCGCCGGCTCCAGCAGCGCAAGGGCGGTGGCGCTAAAGCTGTCGAACTCGCGCTCCATATAATCAGCCGCGCGCTCCAGCATCAGGTCCAGCCGCCCGCTGCCCTCGCCGCCCGCCGCCATGGCAATCAGCAGCGGCGGAAACTGCCCGCTGCGCTTCAAGGCCACCGAAAGGCTGGCACCTTCGCGCACGCTCACAATCGTATCGCGGGTGGCCGCGCGCAGCACATGGTTGCCAATTGTAGGCGCCGTGAGCGCCAGCCCTTCGATAAGCGGCAGCCGGCTGGCCACCATGGTACCCAGCGTGCGCGCCAGCCGCGCCGCATCGATCCCGCGCAGCAGCCGCCCCGCCACCGGCAGCCGCAGCAGCCAGCCATCGAAAGCCAGCCGAAACCCC
>JBBQIP010000003.1:0-32823 GCA_038325045.1 Sphingomonadales bacterium | reverse complement strand
GGCCAGGCCCGCGAAATGATCGCTTGCCGTGTCGCTCATCTGCGCCGGTAGGCCGAACGCACTGACCAGCGATGTGCTGCGCGACTGGCTGGCCCGCACACCCACCACGGCCAATGCGCGGGTGGTGGCAGATGTAGACCTCTAAAGCTCTGTTTAGGCTAAAGTCTTTTTTGGCTGACAATTTCTGCAAAGGGCCAAGCCCAGAAACCGGGCCGAATGAGCCTTGCAATATCGAATTTCCGCAACGGATATTTGGCCACCGCACCGCTCACAGCCTGCAGCAGTTGGCGGTTCAGCCGGCACGGCTACCGCAGAGGCTGTTGTGCGGCCTATAGGTCCACGCCGTTCTTCAAGACCGAAACGTTTAGCCCAATCAAATACAATCGGACGATGGTGTGAGACAATTTGGTTTCCCAATTCACTAAGCGTATCAATACTTATTAATTTTGCGATGTCGAGCGGATTCCCAGTTTCAAATCGTTTTCTAATATGTCCTACTACTTGATCAGCTTTTATGATCGTATCAATGCCAGGAATATTAATCTTTGGGCGCTGTATGCTGCCCTTCGAAACCAATATAACGCTCTGCAACTTTGGCCTTATCGTCATCCCAAGCCGTGTCGGAAATTTAACCGCTGAAGTAGAAAACAACGCTTCTAATGCTCGTACATGCCGCATATTTTGTTCAATGGGAGACGGAACACCATGCGGACGGCGCTCATAAAATGTGACGAATTCACCATGCTCATTGATTTTTATGCCATTTGTAAAAGCTTTGCTTTCACAAACCCAAATGTCGAGGAGACGATTGATCAATAGATGGTCGATCTGTGCAACCATATGATCAATCTCGATCCGGAGATCGTGGATAACCACCCAATTATCGGTCGAGGCAAGGTCAAAATCGAGATAATATGCGGCTGAGCGCTCTCCGCTCGCGCCGGCGCGTATGCGCTTAATCTCCAACTCAATCTGTTGCGTTAATTTAGGTGTAATACGTGGATGCGTCAGCAATCGTTGAAGCGTCGCCACGTCACGATCCGCCCCTTCTGCACGTTTTAGAATCATGAATTCTGATTACACGATGCGAAGCTTCCAGAAAAGCCGCAAGCGAGCCTTTCTTGTGCACGTGTATTGAAGCCCAATCACAGTTAAAAAATGCTCAGCCCGCCAGCAGCGCCTTCAGCCGCTCGTTTACCAGCGCCGGATTCGCCTTGCCGGCCATGGCTTTCATGGTCTGGCCCACGAAGAAGCCGAACAGCGCTTCCTTGCCGGCGCGGTACTGGGCCAGCTTGTCGGCATTGGCTTCGAGCACCGCATTGATCGCCACGTCGATGGCGCCGGTATCCGAGACCTGCCGCAGGCCCTTGGCTTCCACGATCGTCTCGGCCGCATCGCCGGTTTCGAGCATGGCTTCGAACACGGTCTTGGCCGCACTGCCGGAGATGGTGCCGTCCTCGACCAGCGCCAGCAGCGCTGCGGCTGCATCGGGCGCCAGCGGCGGCTCGGAAAAGTCCCGGCCCAGCCGCTTCAATGCGCCGAACAGTTCCGAAGATACCCAGTTGGCAGCGCTGCGGGCAATATCGGCCGCCGGCTTGCCGGTGCGCGCCGCGAGCGCGTCCAGCAGCGCCTCGAACCATGCAGCGCCGGCGGCTTCGGCGGTCAGCACCTCGGCCAGATAGGGGGTAAGGCCGAGCGCGCCCCTGTAGCGGGCACGCTTGGCGGCCGGCAGCTCGGGCAGGCTCGCCCGGCAATCCTCGATGAAGCTCTCCTCAAGCTCCACGGGCAGCAGGTCCGGATCGGGGAAATAGCGGTAGTCGTGCGCATCTTCCTTGCTGCGCATGGAGCGGGTGGTGCCGGTGCCGGGGTCGAACAGCCGGGTTTCCTGCACCACGGTGCCGCCGCTCTCGATAAGCGCCACTTGCCGCTTTGCTTCATGCTCCACCGCCTGGGCGATGAAGCGCACCGAGTTCACATTCTTGGTTTCGGTGCGGGTGCCAAAAGGCTCGCCGGCCTTGCGCACGCTCACGTTCACATCCGCGCGCATCGAGCCTTCGTCCATATTGCCGTCGCAACTTCCCACATAGCGCAGCAGCTGGCGCAGCGCGGTCACATAGGCCGCCGCCTCTTCGGGCGAGCGGATATCGGGGCGCGAGACGATTTCCATGAGCGCGCAGCCCGAGCGGTTCAAATCCACAAAGCTGCGGGTGGCATCCAGATCGTGCACCGATTTGCCGGCATCCTGCTCCAGATGGATCCGCTCGATGCCGATGGTCTTTTCGCCAGCCGAGGTCTCGATGCTGAGCGTGCCCTCGCCCACGATCGGCTGGTAGAGCTGGCTGATCTGATAGCCCTGCGGCAGATCGGCGTAGAAATAATTCTTCCGGTCGAACCGGCTGAACCGGTTGATGGCAGCGCCGAGCGCAAGGCCGGTCCGCACCGCCTGGCGCACACATTCGCCGTTCAGCACCGGCAGCATGCCCGGCATGGCGGCATCCACAAGGCTCACCTGCGTGTTAGGCCCCGCACCAAAGCCGGTGGCAGCGCCGGAAAACAGCTTGGACCGGGCGGTAACCTGCGCGTGCACTTCCAGCCCGACGACAATCTCCCAGTCGCCGGTTTCGCCCTGCACCGTCCATCTTGTGTCTGTGTTGGTCATGATGTCCTGTCCTCTGCCCGGCATCTGCCGTGCGGGCGCTGCAAAGACAAGCCGCCCCGCACCATGCCGCAGCGCAAAACGACGTTGGCGAGGGCGCTGGGAGCGGCTAACGGTGCCCCCGGCGGGTCGCAGGGGGAGCCGCCGGCGCACGCTGTTTAGGACATGAGTTGCAAGGTTTGACCCAGCACGACAGGAACGGCTTTACCGGGCGCCGGCTGCACGCAGCGCTGCTGGCGCTGTTCGGGCTGGCGCTGCTGCCGCTGTTCGCCACGCCGGTGCTGCCACTCATCGACTTTTATAACCATGTGGCGCGCTATTATGTGCTCGCCCACCCCGATGCGGTGCCGGCCTTTGCCGCGAGCTACCGCCCGCATTGGGCCATATTGCCCAATATCGGGCTGGATGTGCTGGCCACCGGCGCCATGCGGGTGCTGCCGCTGGCAGTGGTGCCACACCTCATCATCATCAGCCTGCTGGGCCTGCTCTATTCCGGCCTGCTCGCCTTCAACCGGGCGCTCACCGGGCGGCTTTCCCTGCTGGTGGCTCTGTTTGCGGTGCCGCTGCTCTACAGCTTCATCCTCAACCGGGGATTTGCCAATTTCCTGCTCGGGCTGGGGCTGATGTTCTGGGCGCTGGCCTGGTGGCTCCGCACGCGGGACCGGCCGGTGCTGGCGGTGCCAACCGCCTGCCTGCTGGCCACGATAATCTTCTTCGCTCATGGCCTGGCCTTTGCGCTCTATGGCCTGGTGCTGGGATGCCTCGAGATCGGGCTGTTCCTCTCCCGGCCCGACCGGCGGCTTTCGCGGCTTCTCCGCGCCATGCCGCCGCTGGTGGTGCAGGCGGTCATTCCGGTGCTGCTGTTCCTGGCCGCGCGCACCAGCCAGAGCCCGGATGGGCTGACCAATGCCGATGAGAGCATAGGCCGGTTGCAAAAGGCCGGTGCGCTGGGGGCAAGGCTGGTCGATCTGGCCGGCTACCGGCTCACCACCATCGTTCGGGTGGCCGAAGGGCCGAGCCTGGCTTTCGACATGCTCACCATGGCGGCCATGGTTCTCATCCTCATCGTGATGGTCAACCGGGGGCTGATACGCATTGTGCCGCTGCTCTGGCCGGCCATCGCGCTGGCGGCGGTGCTGGTTGTCATCACGCCGCCGGCGCTGTTCGGCGTGGGCTATGTGGCTGACCGGATGCCGCTGCTGCTGGCGCTGCTGTTTGTGGCCGGCATCAGCGCCCGGCCGCCGCGAGGCCGCACGGAAACCATGCTCATGAGCGCGGTGGGCCTGCTGGTGGGGCTCCGGCTGGTGGCGATTGCAGTGTCGTGGATGCCCTATGCGGCCGATGAGGCGGACTTTCGCGCGGTGGCCAGCCGGCTGCCTGCGGGCCAGCTGGTGGAAGTGGTCTGGCCCAGCGAGGATTGGCTGGAGGAGAGCCGCCGCTGCCAGATGTTCGCGCCGCGGCTGGTGAGCGATTTTCACGCCGTGGGCCGGCTGTTCGCCAAGGCCAGCCAGCAACCGCTCGATATTACCGGGCCGCTGCAGGCAGCGATGGCACAGGCTATCAGCCGGGAGCCCGAGGTGCGCCGCCAGCCGGATTATTTCGACCGGGCAGTGGCGTCCGCCGTGCCGGCCGGTTTCGATGCGGTGCTGGTGTGCGATGCCGGGCGGCTAACCCGGCCGTTTCCGCCCGATCTCGCGGTCGCGGCCCGCGCTGGGCGCTTCACGCTGCTGGTGCCCCGGCGCTGACAAGGCTCTTCGCCGGTCCCCGGCCGCGCCCAGCGGCCAGTCCCCTATCCGCTCGCGCACCAGATAGAGCGGCCGGGCTTTCACCTCGACAAAAATGCGGGCGATATATTCGCCCTGCACGCCAAGCCCCATCAAAAGCACGCCGTTGAAGAACAGGATGACCGAGATAAGCGAGGCATAGCCCGGCACATCCACCCCGAACAGCAGCGTGCGCGCCACGATGACCGCCGCCAGCACAATCGCCAGCAGCGCCGCCGCCAGCCCCACATAGGTCCAGATCTTCAAAGGCACGGTAGAGAAGGACACGATTCCTTCCAGCGCCAGGTTGAACAGCTTGCGACCGCTGAACTTGGTCTTTCCGGCAGCGCGGCCCTGGCGATCATAGCCCAGCGTGGCAGTGCGATAGCCGACATGGGCGAAGATACCCTTCATGAAACGCATCCGCTCGGGATAGCTGCGCACCGATGCTGCCACGCGCTCGTCGATCAGCCGGAAATCGCCGACATTGGCGGGAATGGGCGTATCCGAAAGCCAGCCGATGAGCCTGTAAAACCAACGCGCGCTAAGCCGCTTCAGAAATGTATCCTGCGAGCGGTCGGCGCGCTCGGCGAGCACGACATCATACCCCTCGCGCCACTTGGCGACCATCGGCGCGATCAGCTCGGGCGGGTCCTGCATGTCCACATCCATGGGGATGATGGCGCGGCCCTGCGCATAGTCGAGGCCCGCCGAAAGCGCTATCTCCTTGCCGTAGTTGCGCGAAAAATCGATGCCGCGCACGCGCGGATCGACGATATTGGCGTTGCGAATAGCCGCCACCGTCTCGTCGCGGCTGCCGTCGTTTACGAACAAAATCTCCCAGTCCGCGGTTACCGCATTCAGCACCGGTATCATGGCAGCAACGAACACCGGCACCACCGCCTCTTCGTTGAAAACCGGCACCACCACTGTCAGCAGCGGCAGCCCCCGCCCTGCGCTCATGACCGGCGCCGGTGGAAAACCAGCGACCGCGCGCCCAGAAAGCTCAGAAGCGTGACCGGAACCAGCGCTGCGATGCTGGCCAGCCTGATGCCGAGCGCGGGGGCCATTAGTGCTGTAAGCAGGCTGAACAGCGCGCCGGTGGCGATGTTCAATGCCACGAAACGCAGCATCTGGTGGCCCATCGGCACCGCGCCGCCGCCGCCCTCGAAAGTCCAGCTGCGGTTGATGATGTAGCTCTGCACCGTGGCCACGCCGTAGCCGGCAGCGCTCGCCAGCCACACTGCCACGCCGGCGGCGTCGCGCAGGGTCCAGACGATGGCGAGGCAGGTGAACGTGTTGGCGACGCCTACCGCCGCGAACCGGATGCCCTGTCGCACGAGCTCCCCTTCGCGGACAGCCTCGCGGACCGCCTGGCGCAAGGTGGACCCGCCGCTCACACCCCTCCTGCGGGCAGCGGCGTGGCGGTGAAGCCGGCAGCGCGCTCCAGCGCAAGGCCGGCATTGAGCACGCCCTGCTCATCCATTGGCCGGCCGATCAGCTGCAGGCCGAGCGGCAGGCCGGATTCGGAAAGCCCGGCCGGCACGCTCATCGCCGGCAGTCCGGCGAGCGAGGATGGCACGGTGAAGACATCGTTCAGGTACATCTCCAGCGGGTCTGCCTTGGCGCCAAAGGCAAAGGCGGCGCTGGGCGCGGTGGGGGCGAGCAGCAGGTCGCAAGCCTCGAAGGCAGCCTCGAAATCGCGCGCGATCAGCCGGCGCACCTTCTGCGCCTGGGTGTAATAGGCATCGTAAAAGCCCGCTGAAAGCACATAGGTGCCGATCATGATGCGCCGCTTCACCTCGCGGCCGAAGCCGGCGGCGCGGGTCGCTTCATACATGTCGGACAGGGTGCCACCATCCACCTTCACCCGCAGCCCGTAGCGAACCCCGTCGTAGCGGGCGAGGTTGGAGGAGGCTTCGGCGGGCGCGATGATGTAATAGGCCGGCAGCGCATAGCGGGTGTGGGGCAGCGAGACATCGACCACTGTAGCGCCAGCCGCCTTCAACCATTCGATGCCCTGCTCCCAAAGCGCGGCGATGGTCGCATCCATGCCGTCCAGCCGGTATTCCTTCGGGATGCCGATCCGGCGACCGCGCAGATCGGCCGAGAGCAGCGCCGCGAAATCGGGCACCGGCGCATCGAGCGAGGTGGTGTCCATCGGGTCATGGCCGCACATTACCGAGAGCATCCGCGCGCAATCTTCCACCGTGCGCGCCATCGGGCCGGGCTGGTCCAGCGAGGAGGCAAAGGCGATAACCCCCCAGCGCGAGCAGCGGCCAGAGGTGGGCTGGATGCCGGATATGCCGGTAAACGCTGCCGGCTGGCGGATGGAACCGCCGGTATCGGTGCCGGTGGCACCCGCTGCCAGCCGCGCCGACACGGCCGAGGCCGAGCCGCCCGACGAGCCGCCCGGCACCAGATCGGCCGTGCTGCCGCGCGCTTTCCACGGCGAAATCACCGGCCCGAAGGCGCTGGTTTCATTCGACGAGCCCATGGCGAATTCATCGAGATTGAGCTTGCCGAGCATCACCGCGCCTGCGCCCATCAGCTTTGCCGATACGGTCGAATCGTAGGGCGGCACGAAATCGGCAAGGATTTTGGAAGCCGCCGTGGTGCGCACGCCCTTGGTGCAGAACAGGTCCTTGATGCCGAGCGGGATGCCCGCGAGCGGCCCGGCGGTGCCGGCGGCGAGTGCTGCATCGGCAGCATCGGCCTGCAGGAGCGCCAGCTCGGGCGTCTCGGTAATGAAGGCGTTCAGGTGGCGGTTGGCGGCCATGGCGGCAATATGCGCGTCTGCCAGCTCACGCGCCGAAAAGTCCCGGGCATCGAGCCCGGCGCGCATGGCCGAGAGGCTGAGGTCGTTAAGGCCGCTCATTCGATCACCTTGGGCACGGCAAAAAAGCCCGAAAGCGCATCGGGCGCATTGGCCAGCACGGCCTCCTGCTTGTCGCCATCGGTAATGCTGTCGGCGCGCCACACATGCGGCTTGGGGCTTACAGCCGCCATCGGCGGAATGCCGCTGGTATCGACATCGGCCAGCTGTTCCACCCAGCCGAGGATCGAGGAAAGCTCGGAGGCCAGCGGCGCCACCTCCGCCTCGGTTATGCCGATTCGGGCGAGCCGCGCGATGCGGCGCACGGTGGCGTCATCAACCGACATCAGCCGGCGCTCGGAAGTGAATGCATCATCCCCTGCCGCTAGCAGGCCCGCACGCATCCCTCAACCACGGCGATAAAGTTCGCCTTCCGGCACCCGCCAGCGCTCCAGCGCGGCGCGCAGGTCCAGCCGGGCGCCAAGCCGGTTGCCGAGCAGGAAAAGGCCGGCAAACTTGCGCTGCAGGGCGAGTGTCTCCACCGGCGGCAGGTGCAGCGATGGCCGGGTGGCGGCGAAGGACATCGCTTCCTCGCGCAGGCGCGGCAACAGGGGGCTGGTCTTGAAATCGAACGCCTGCCCTGCCGCAACCGGCGCCATGGTATCGGCAAACAGCGCCAGCGCGCGCTGCTGTTCGTCCAGCGGAAGCGCCTCGCTCAGCAGCCCGGTCTCGAATATGGCGGCCAGCATCGCCGGCCGGTCCCCGTCCAGCCCGGCCAGCATCAGCCGGTGATAGCCCCGGGCGATGGCGACCGGCACCTCGCTCACCGCGCCAAAATCCAGCAGCACCAGCCGGCCGCTGTCGGGGTTCCAGCGGTAATTGGCGAAATTGGGGTCGGTCTGCATGCGGCGAAAACCGAAAGTCTCGGCCAGCACCAGATCGACAAGCAGGCGCATCACCCGGTCGCGGTCGGCCTGGGGGGCATTGTCCAGGCTTTCGATCGGCTGGCCGGCAGCAAAGCTCATCGCCAGCACCGAGGCGGTGGACAGGCCGGGCTCCACTACCGGCACCTCGAACGCCGGCTGGCCTGCCAGCAGCGCGCCAAAATGGGCGAGACTGGCCGCCTCGCGCGCATAATCGGCCTCATCGTGCAGCTGGCGGCGCGCTTCGGCAGCCAGCGGCGCCAGATCGATGCCCGGCAACAGGCCCGAAAGCCTGGCGAGCGTGACCATATTGGCCACATCGCTATCGATGCTGGCGCGCACGCCCGGATATTGCACCTTCACGGCCAGCAGCCGCCCGTCCGGCAGGGTGGCGCGGTGCACCTGGCCGATGGAGGCTGCCGCCAGCGGCCGCACATCGAACCGCGCCACCTTGCGACCGAGCCAGCCTGGCCCCCATTCGGCGTCGAGCTGCTTCTTCAGCTGGGCGGGCGGCATCGGCCGGGCTTCGGCACGCAGCCGCGCCATGGCCTCGGACAGTTCGGGCGGCAACAGTGCGCCGCCGTCCATCGACATCAGCTGGCCCATCTTCATGGCCGCCCCGCGCAGCCGGGCCAGCTCGCCGGTGAATTTCGCCACATTGGCAGGGGTGAGCAGCAGCGCCGCCGCATCGGGCCGTTTGCCGCTGGCGAGCGCGCGGGCGCCGGCAACAGCCGCCCGGCCGGCAATGCCGCCGGCCAGCCCGCCCATCCGCGCCAGCCGCGCCAGCCGCCCGGCCGGTACCCGCGCAGGGTCAAGAAAACGGTCGCCCTCGCTCATCTGCGAGCACGTGGCACAACTATGCTCCAGGCACAGCCTGTGCTGCGGTCGCAGGCTTATCCTGCTGCCGTAACAGCACCGAGCAGGCCCGCGATACGCGCGGCAGCGCGGCCGAGGCCGGGATCGATGAACAGCGCCGGTGCCGCCACCTCGGGCGCCCTCAGCAACTGCAGCAGCGCGGCTTCATCGGCAGTAAGCGTGGCGGCGCAGGGCGGGTTGAGCAGCAGCGGCGCCCGGCCGGCAACAGCAAGCGCCTGCAAAAGGCAGTGGAGCAGCACCAGCGTCTCCTGCCCGCGCGCGCCGAACTGGCGGTGGAGCGCCACTTCCACCTTGCTGCAGCGGGCGCCCGGCCCGGCTGGTACCAGCCTTCGCAGGCACCATAGCAATACCGCCTCGCCTTCGGCATGCGCCGGTTCGTTGCCGGCGGGTCGGCGCGGCTGCGGGCCGGTTGGCGGGGTATCGAAGGTCTGGAACATGATCGGCGCTTCTCCCGTTTGAGAGGCCGATACTGTCTTAATTGATAATGCTTCGCAAGTGCAAACTTGCCATTCAGCGCGGCGCCGCGGCCCGCCGCAGCCGATCATTGATCGCCGCCCCCAGGCCATGGTCCGGCACCGGTGCTACCGCGATTCCCGCCCGTCCGCTGGCCTCCGCCCGGTGCAGCGCCGCGAACAGCGCTGCTGCCGCCTCCGCCAGATCGGCCGCAGGGGACAGGTTGAGATCGCCCGCCACAGCCCCGAAGCCGATGTGAAATTCGGTAGCGTCCGCCGAAACCGCCTCCAGCCGCACCGGCTGGCGCGGGGCATAATGGCTCGCCATCATGCCCGGCGCGACCAGCCCTGCCGCCGCCTCGGGAAACAGCAGCGGCCCCACCAGCGCTGCAACCGCATCTGCCGGCACCGCGCCCGGCCTGAGCAGCCGCACCGCGCCGCCCTCCACCTGCACGATGGTCGATTCGAGCCCCGCTGTGCATGGCCCGCCATCAACGATCATCGGCACCGCGCCGCCAAGGCTTGCCAGCACATGCGCCGCCGTGGTGGGCGAGATGTGGCCCGAGCGGTTGGCGCTGGGCGCAGCGAGCGGCCCGGCGGCTGCGACAAGCGCCTGCATCGCCGGGTGCGCGGGCACCCTGATGGCGAGCGTCTGCCGCCCGGCGGTTATGGCGGGCGCCAGCGCCGCACCGGCGGCCAGCGGCAGCACCAGCGTGAGCGGCCCCGGCCAGAAGGCCGCCGCCAGCGCCCGCGCCGGCGCGTTGAACACCGCCAGTGTTTCGGCCTGGGCAAGGCTCGCCACATGCACGATCAACGGGTTGGCCGGCGGCCGGCCCTTGGCTGCATAGATGGCGGCAACCGCTTCGGCGCTGTCGGCACGGCCCGCCAGACCGTAAACGGTCTCGGTAGGCACCGCCACGATGCCGTGGCCAAGCAGATGGGCAGCCGCGCGCGCCAGCCCTGCGGCATCTGGCAACAGCAGCTCGGTTTGGAAGCCCGACATCCCTCGTCTATAGCCGTGCAGCACAATAACCCAAGAGCCCGCCGCCATGCCTTACCGTGCCCCCATAGCCGAACAGCGCTTCGTGCTGGATACCATCGCCGATCTGCCGGGCCTTGCCGCCCGCCCGGCCTATGCCAACGCCACGCCAGACATGGTGGGCGCGATTCTGGAGGAAGCCGCCAAGCTGGCAGAAAACGAATTCGCGCCGCTCAACCGGGTGGGCGATACTGTTCCGGTCAAACTTGCAGACGGCACGGTTACCCTGCCGCCGGGCTTTGCGGCTGCCTATGCGCGCTATGTCGAGGGCGGCTGGGCCGGGCTGGGCGTGGCCGAGGCGCATGGCGGGCAAGGGCTTCCATTTGCTGTGTCCGTGGCTGTGCAGGAGCAATTGACCAGCGCCAACATGGCCTTCGCGCTGTGCATGATGCTGTCACAGGGCGCTATCGAGGCACTTGCTGCCCATGCCTCACCCGAGCTGCAGGCGCGCTATCTGGCGCCGCTGGTAACCGGCGAATGGACCGGCACCATGAACCTGACCGAGCCGCAGGCAGGCTCGGACGTCGGCGCGCTCACCAGCCGCGCCGAGGCGGTTGGCGACGGCAGCTACCGGATAAAGGGCACCAAGATCTACATCACCTGGGGCGAGCATGACGGCGCTGCCAACATCGTGCATCTGGTGCTGGCACGGCTGCCCGATGCGCCGGCGGGCACCAAGGGCATTTCGCTGTTCGTGGTGCCAAGGCAGTTGCCCGATGGCAGCCGCAACGACCTTCGCTGCGTGGGGCTGGAGCACAAGCTCGGCATCCATGCCTCCCCCACCTGCACGATGAGCTTTGGCGACAATGACCAGTGCATCGGCTGGCTGGTGGGTGCCGAAGGGGCGGGCATGCGCGCCATGTTCACCATGATGAACAATGCCCGCGTACAGGTAGGGCTGCAGGGCGTTGCGATTGCCGAGGCCGCCACCCAGCATGCGCTGGATTATGCCCGGCAGCGGGTACAGTCTGCCCGTTTCGGCGCCACAGGATCCGGGGCTGGCAAGCCGGTCGCGATCATCGAACACGCCGATGTGCGCCGCACATTGATGACCTGCCGGGCGCTCACCCAGGCCACGCGCGCGCTCGTCTATCTGAACGCCGCCGCCGTGGACCGCGCGCATGACGGCGATGCAGACGGCGAGGGGCTGGCCGATCTGCTCACCCCCATCTCCAAGGCCTTTGCCACCGATACCGGCGTGGAGGTGGCCAGCCTTGCGCTGCAGGTGTTCGGCGGCATGGGCTATGTGGAGGAAACCGGCGCCGCGCAATTCCTGCGCGATGCGCGCATTGCCCCCATTTACGAAGGCACCAACGGCATCCAGGCGCTCGATCTGGTTGGCCGCAAGCTGGGCATGGACGGCGGCCGCCACTGGAAGGCGCTGTTCGCGCAGATGCGCGGCACCATGAAGGCGCTGGCCGCCACCGAGTTGAAGACACTGGTGCCATGGCTGGACGATGCGCTTGCGGCTGCCGAAACCAGTTCGCATTGGTTGGCGGGCGCCAACAACGCCGATGACAAGGCGGCCGGTGCCACGCCCTATCTGCGGTTGATGGGTCTCACCATCGGCGGCTGGCTGCTGGCCAAGCAGGCCCTTGCAGCGCGGCAAAAGCTCGATGCAGGAGAGGGAGACCCGGCGTTTCTCGAAGCCAAGATCGTGACGGCGCGTTTTTATGCCGAACAGCTTCTGCCGCAGGCAATAGCACTTTCTGCCGCCGCAATGCGCGGCGCCGAGCTGCTCTATGCCCTGACCGAGGACGACCTGGCCGCCTGAAAGGCGCACAACAGGCTGCCGACCCCCCACCTATCGATCATGCTATTTGAACAATTCCACGCGCGCGCAGTTTGTATTGCGAAGGCATTGCCACGCGAGGGAGTTTGCATGACCGTATCAGACGCAGCCGATGGAACTTTGGTGATTGTTGCAACCGGCGCTGAAGCCCGAACCTTTGCCTGGCAGGGTGACCAGCTGCGGCCCTCGGCGCGCTGGGCGCCCGGCGATCTTGCCGACCAGGGACCATCGGGCAAGACCCCTCCCGACATGTCCTGGTCGGACCTGAACGAGGCAACCTTCTCCAAGATCATTGCCGAAAAACTTTACGCGCTCGCGCACGCCGATGCGTTCGAAAAACTGATCCTGATTGCCGATCCGGTGACGCTGGGCGAGATTCGCCCGCTGCTGCACCAGGAAGTCAGCCGCCGCATCATCCTCGAGCTGAACAAGACGCTCATCAATTCGCCGGTCGAGGACATTGAAAAGTCGATCAAGACCGCGCTGGCCGATGCGACCGGCGCCGGCTAGCACCGGCTTCCCGCGCTGCCCCTTCCTTCGCCCGGTCGCCCAAGCTAAAGCCGGGGCCATGCACCTCTATTCACAATATCTGGACCATATCCGCGCCGCGCTTGTCGCCATGCAGGCGGACGGCACCCTGGCTGAAGGAATCGACACCGGCGCCGTCACCGTGGAACCGCCGCGTGATCCGTCGCACGGCGATCTCGCCACCAATGCCGCGCTCGTGCTCGCCAAACAGGCCGGCAAGCCGCCGCGCGAGATTGCCGTTGCCCTCGCCCAGCGGCTGGCGCGGCTGCCCGATGTGGTGGCAACTGAAATCGCCGGCCCCGGCTTTCTCAACCTGCGGCTCGCCGACTCGGTTTGGCACGCGGAACTGGCGCTGATCGGCCCCGACTATGGGCGCGGGGAAGCCAGGCCCGAAAGCCGCATCAATGTCGAATATGTATCGGCCAACCCCACTGGCCCCATGCATGTGGGCCATTGCCGGGGGGCGGTGGTGGGCGATGCGCTGGCCAGCCTGCTGGCCTTTGCCGGCCATGTGGTCAGCCGCGAATATTACATCAACGATGCCGGCGGCCAGGTCGATGTGCTCGCCCGCTCGGTGCACCTGCGCTACCGCGAGGCACTGGGCGAGACGGTGACGATTCCCGAAGGCCTGTACCCGGGCGATTATCTGGTGCCGGTGGGCGCGGCGCTGGCAGCAGCGCATGGCAACCGCTTCCAGAACGCGCCTGAGGCCGAGTGGCTGGCACTGTTCCGCAGCACCGCCGTGGAAGCGATGATGGTGCTGATCCGGGATGATCTGGCAGCGCTCGGCATCCACCATGATGTGTTCTTCTCCGAAGCCTCGCTCGGCCAGCGGGTGGACGAGGCGCTGGCGGAATTGCAGGCGCAAGGGCTCATCCATGAAGGTGTGCTGGAGCGGCCCAAGGGCGCGGCAGCAGACGATTGGGAGCCGCGCCCGCAAACGCTGTTCCGTTCCACGCAATTTGGGGATGATGCCGACCGCGCCATGCGCAAGTCCGACGGCAGCTGGACCTATTTTGCCGGCGACGTCGCTTATCATTGGGACAAGCTGCAACGCGGCCATACCGCGCTGGTGAACGTGTTTGGTGCGGACCATGCCGGCTATGTGAAGCGGATGACCGCAGCGGTGACCGCGCTTTCGAGAGAGCGGGTCCAGCTCGATATCAAGGTGGTCCAGCTGGTGAAGCTGCTGAAGGACGGCGAGCCCTTCAAAATGTCGAAGCGCGCCGGCAATTTCGTGACCCTGCGCGATGTGGTGGACGAGGTAGGCCGCGATGTGGTCCGCTTCATCATGCTCACCAAGCGCCCCGAATCGCCGCTGGAATTCGATTTCGCCCGCGTGGTCGAGCATTCCCGCGAAAACCCGGTGTTTTACGTGCAATATGCCCATGCCCGCATCGCCTCGCTGGGCCGCAAGCTGGCTGAAGCCGGCATCGCGCTCCCCGCGCCCGACCCGACGCTGCTGCTGCCAGACGAGCTGGCGGCGGTGAAGCTGGCCGCCGCCTGGCCCCGGCTGGTGGAGCAAGCGGCAGACGCGCGCGAGCCCCACCGCATCGCCTTTTACCTGAACGATCTCGCCAGCGCCTTTCACTCGCTCTGGAACTCCGGGAACGATGACCCCGAGCGCCGGTTCGTGCGCGCCGATGCGCCGGCGCTTACCGCAGCCCGGCTCATGCTGGCCCAGGCCATTGGCCAGGTGCTGCGCACCGGGCTGGCGGTGATAGGCGTGACAGCGGCGGACGAGCTGCACTGATGGCAGGGCGGGACGACGAGGCCCCATGGCTGGCCGCTGCCACCTCGCCGGCGCTGGGCCGCGCGTGGCTGCGCACGCCGATGGCGCGGATTATCGCTGCGCTGCTGCTGGTGACCGCCATCGCCATAGGTGCCGTGCTGCTCTTCACTAATCGCCAGCCCGGCAACGGCGAAGGCTATATGGAGGCAGCACAGGCCCCGCTTATCGAGGCCGAACCGGGGCCATGGAAAGTGACACCCGCAGACCCGATGGGGCTTGATGTGGAGGGCCAGGGCCAGACCATCTATGCCGCTGGCGCCGGGCTGGACCAGACCAGCGACATCGACCTTTCAGCGCAACCCGAAGAGCCGCTGCCGCTCCCCGGATCAGCTGCCGCCGCCGCCGCTGCCGGTGCCGCCGCGCAGCAGGTGACGCCGGCGCGCGACCTGCTGCCGCCGGCGATGGGAGGCACCGCAACAGCGGCGGCAACAGCGGCGGCAACAGCGGCGCCTGCGCCGCCAGCCGCCGTTCGCAAGCCACCCGCCGTGGCAGCAGCGGCCGCGCCTGCAGCGCTTGAAAAGGCCGCGCCGGCCGTAGCGCAGGTGCAGCTCGGCGCCTTCTCCACACGCGAGCGGGCGCAAACTGCCTGGTCCAGGCTGGTGGCGCGCTACGGCATGCTGGGCTTTTCCCCGCGCTACCAGAGCATCGAGCGCGACGGCCAGACGCTGTGGCGGCTGCGTGCCAGCGGCGGTGATGGGGCGGCGCTCTGCGCGCGACTGGCAGCAGGCGGAGACAGTTGCACCATGGTGACACCATGATTCCGGCGTTCTTCGGCCTCTCCGGCACCAGCCTTACCGCCGATGAGGCGGCGCTGTTCCGGGGCAGCGACCCGGCCGGCTATATCCTGTTCCGCCGCAATATCGAGAGCCCCGATCAGGTGCGCGCGCTCACCGCGGCACTTACCGATCTGGCCGGGCGGCAGCTGCCGATCCTCATCGATCAGGAGGGCGGCCGGGTGGCGCGGCTGCAACCGCCGCACTGGCCGCTGTTCCCGGCGGGAGACGTTTTTGCAGCACTTTATGCCCGCGCGCCGATCACCGCCATCGAAGCGTGCCGGCTGAATGCGCTGGCGCTGGCCGCCATGCTCCATGACCTCGGCATCACCGTGGATTGCCTGCCGCTGCTCGATGTGCGCGATGCGGACGGACATGACATCATCGGCGACCGGGCGCTGGGTGCCGAGCCGATGCAGGTTTCAGCGCTGGGCCGCGCCACGCTCGATGGCCTGCGCGCCGGCGGGGTGTGCGGCGTGGTAAAGCATATTCCCGGCCATGGCCGCGCGGCGGCCGACAGCCATCTGGAGCTGCCGGTGGTCGATGCCACGCTGGCGGCGCTCGAGCGGGATTTCGAGCCCTTCCGGCGCCTCGCCTCCGCCCCCATGGCGATGACCGCGCATGTGACATACACCGCGCTCGACCCTGATCGATGCGCCACCCTGTCGCCGATCGTGATCGACTTCATCCGCAGCGATATCGGCTTTTCGGGCCTGCTCATGTCCGATGATCTCGGCATGCATGCGCTCGGCAACCCGCGCGCCGCCGGGCTGGCGGAAGGTGCCAATTCGGTAATGGACTTCGGCCGGCGCGCCGTCCTCAGCCTCGATGCCGGCTGCGATATTGCGCTGCATTGTTCGGGCGACATGGTCGAAATGCAGAGCATCGTCCACGCCCTTGAGCCGATAGGCGAGGCCGCGCGGCGGCGGCTGGATGCCGCCATGGCTTGGGCAGGCGCCGGAGACGCCACGCCCGCCGCCAGCTGGGCCGAGGCGCGCGACCGGCTGCTGGCCGCCGGCTGAACGGGTGGAAGAGGACTTTCCCGAAGGTCCAGTGCGCACGCTGGCGCCGGCATCCACGCCACCGGCGCTCATCCTGCAACTGGGCAGCTGGGAGGGGCCACTCGATCTGCTGCTGCAGCTGGCGCGCAGCCAGAAGGTGGATCTGGCGCAGATTTCCATCCTTGCGCTGGTCGAGCAATATCTGGCCTTCATCCGCGATGCGCGCGCGCTGAGCCTTGAGCTGGCAGCCGATTATCTGGTGATGGCGGCCTGGCTCGCCTATCTCAAATCCGCGCTGCTGCTGCCGGCGGAGCCGGACGCCGACCCCGATCCGCATGATATGGCCTTGAAGCTGCAGTTCCAGCTGCAGCGGCTCGATGCGATGCGCGCCTCCGGCCAGAAGCTGATGGACCGGCCGCAGCTCGGCCGCGACCATTTCCGCCGCGCAAGCCCGGAAGGACTGACCAGCGAGGTGACCAGCCGCCACGAATGTTCGCTCTACGAGCTTCTCGATGCCTATGGAGGCTTGCAGGCGCGGCTGCAGCACACCGTGCATGTTGTGCGTCGGCGGCCGGTGATGGCGCTTGATGAGGCCATAGAGCGGCTGGAGCGGCTGCTCGGCAAGGCGGTGGACTGGGCCGAGCTGTCGCGCTACCTGCCGCATGATCTGGCCGACGAAGGCTATGCCCGCTCGGTGCTCGCCTCCAGCTTCGTGGCCACGCTGGAGCTGGTTCGGCAGGGCCGGGCAGAGCTTTCGCAGGGCGCGGCCTTTGCGCCGATTCTGGTGAGGGGGCGGACATGAGCGATGACCGGGATGCTGCCCGCTTCGAGGCCCTGCGCGCGCTCGAGGCGGTGCTTTTTGCAGCCGAGGCCCCGCTCGGCCTTGCCCAGATCGCGCACCATGTGGGCGAGCGCGGCGATCTTTCGGCGCTGCTGGCAGAGCTGGCGGAAAGCTATGCCCCGCGCGGCATCAACCTGGTGGAACATGGCGGCCGCTGGAGCTTCCAGACCGCGGCTGACCTCGCCCATCATCTGCGGCCCACCCGCGAAGTGCCGCGCAAGCTGAGCCGGGCGGCGGTGGAGACGCTCGCCGTCATCGCCTATCACGAACCGGTGACCCGCCCCGAGATCGAGGAAGTGCGCGGCGTCGCGGTATCGGGCGGCACCATAGATGTGTTGATGGAAGCCGGCTGGGTGCGCCCAGCTGGCCGCCGCGAAACGCCTGGCCGGCCGCTCCAATATGCCACCACGCCGGGGTTTCTTGCGCATTTCAACCTGGCAACCCGGCGCGATTTGCCGGGGCTGGCGGACCTGAAGGCCGCCGGGCTGCTCGACCGCGAGCCGCCGCGCGAGATGGTGCTGCCGCTGGAGGGTGGTGAGGAGGCGGATTGAGGCCTTCGGCTCGGGGCGGAGGCTATCTTGAAAGAGTGCTGGTTGGGCAGAAGGAAGGCCGCGGCAAAGCCGCGGCTGGCGTCGGACGGGTTCGGGCGCCGAGGGGGCGCCCGCCCCGCCGGCCGGGCTTGCGCCTGTCGGCGCGCAGCGTGCGCGCTCGCGGCGCTGCGCCTAGCGCCTGAAAAGCGCCTCGCCGCGCTCCAGCGCGGTCGTCGGCTCAGCCACCGGCACTTCGCCCGAAAGCGCGGCTTCGGCAGCAGCAGCAGCGGCCACGCGCTCGGCGTGAAGTTCGGCCACAAGGGCGGCGCGGTCTTCGCCCAGCTTGCCGAGATCGGGCGAGGTGTCGATGCCGGCTTTTTTGGCGGCAGCTGTTACCAGCGCATCCATTTCGCGCTGGGTGGTTAGGCCCAGCGTCACCGGATCGCGCGGCTGCAAATTGGCATAGTTCCAGTGGCTCTTGTCGCGGATCGCGGCAATGGTGGTCTTGGTGGTGCCGATCAGCTTGGAAATCTGGTTGTCGGTAATCTCTGGGTGGTTCTTGATCACCCACAATATGCCGTCTGGCTTGTCCTGCCGCTTGCTCACCGGGGTGTAGCGCGGGCCGCTGGTGCGCCGGGATTGTTCGGGCATCCGGGCCAGCTTCACCACATGGTCCGGGTCAGCCTGGGCCAGATCGAGCTCCTCCTGCGTCAGCTCGCCCGAGCGCAGCGGGTCGCGCCCGGCCAGCTTGGTCTGCGCAGTATCATCGGCAATCGCTTGAATTTCAAGGATATGCAGGCCGCAAAACTGGGCAATCTGTTCAAAGGTGAGCGCGCTGTTATCAACCAGCCAGGCAGCGGTCGCGTGCGGCATCAGGGGGGTGGCGGGAGCAGCCATGGAACAGGAACCTTATAAAGCCAAAAATGAAAACAGCCGCCCCTCGGGGACGGCTTATAGCCTTTCCCTAGCCTGCAACCCAGCTGTTATCAAGGCGCGACCGAAAGGATGATCTTGCCGACATGGCTACCAGCCTCCATCCGCTGGTGCGCCTTGGCGGCTTCGGCCAGCGGAAAAACCTTGTCGGTTACCGGTTCCAGCAAGCCGTTTTCAAAGGCCGGCCACACCGCGCCTTCCAGCGTTTCGGCAATCGCGGTCTTGAAGGCGATGCTCTGTGGCCGCAGCATCGAGCCGGTGAGGGTAAGGCGCTGGCGCATCACCGCCATCAGGTCCAGCTCGCCCCTCGTGCCGCGCTGGAAGGCGATGGAGACGTGCCGGCCGTCCAGGCCCAGGCACTGGACATTGCGCGGCAGATAATCCCCGCCCACCATGTCGAGCACCAGATCGACGCCCTTGCCGCCGGTCAGCCGCGCCACCTCGGCCACGAAATCCTGCGCCTTGTAATCGATCGCCGCTGCCGCTCCCAGCGCCACCGCCGCTTCGCACTTCTGCCCGCTGCCGGCGGTAACGATAACCTTCACCCCCAGCAGCTTGCCGAGCTGGATGGCGGTAACCCCGATGCCCGAGGTGCCGCCGTGCACCAGCATGGTTTCGCCGCGCCGCACCCGGCCCAGATCGACCGCGTTGTTCCACACCGTGAACCAGGTTTCCGGCAGGCCGGCAGCATCTTCCATCGCCATGCCGGCAGGCACGGCGAGGCACTGGCCGGCAGGGGCAACCGCATATTCGGCGTAGCCGCCGCCTGCCACCAGCGCGCACAGACGGTCGCCCACCCGCCAGCGGCTCACATCGCTGCCCACGGCCACCACGGTGCCGGAGATTTCGAGACCCGGAATGGTCGGCGCGCCGGGCGGCATCGGGTAGAGGCCCATCCGCTGCAGCACATCGGGGCGGTTCACGCCGGCGGCCGCCACCCGCACCAGCACTTCTTCCGGCCCCGGCGCCGGCACCGGCCGCTCCACCGGCACCAGCACCTCCGGCCCGCCCGGCGCTGCGGGGTCGATGGCGGTCATGGTGCTGGGAATGGTCATGCCCGGATATTGACGGGCGCTCGCGCCCGGTCAACCATGGCGGCCATGGACATGGACGAACTGCTGCCGAAAAAACCGACCCACGGCCCGCTGGCGGAGCTGGCGCGCGAGGATCTGGACCGGCTTTCGGCCGATGAAGTGCGGTTGCGCATCACCGCCCTTGAAACCGAGATCGCCCGCTGCCGGGCAAGGCTTACCAGTGCAACTGCACTGCGATCAGAGGCCGACCAGCTGTTCAAGCGCCCCTGACCCAGGGTCAGCGCGCTGCCTTCAGGCCTTCGATCAGCTCGGGCACAAAGCGCGCGCGCAGCGCCGCCAGTGTGCGGCGGTGCAGGCGGGCCGGATCGAGCGCGCCGGGCACAACCGGAATCGCATTCTCGGCCGAGGGCGCGTCCCACGGTGCAAAGGCGGCTTCAGCCCGCGCATAGCCCCAGGCGCGGGTGAGGTGGCTGCCGAACCTGTCTGCCGCAAGGTCCGGAAAGCCCGGCACCGGGGCATTGCCGGCTGCAGCCGGCTCCAGCCCCAGCCGGGTGGCCAGCCGGGCCGCCAGCACTTCCGTGATCCCGTCTCCGGTCACCGCACGCAGGTCTGCGGTCACCAGCATCTCCAGCGCGGCCTCCAGAACATCGGCCAGCTGGTCCAGGGTGGGCGCCTCGGCAAAACAATCGGAAAGGCCGTGGCCGGGAAGATCGAGCGCCAGCACCCCCGGCCGAGCGGCAAATTCCGCCGCCGATCCGGGCGCGTGCAGATGCAGATGGCCACAGGCGCGGTCCCCCAGCCAGTGCAGCTGGCCAAAGCCCGCCACCGGCACATAGCCTTCATCATCGGGCGGGCGCGGCAACACCATGGCTGGCTCCGCCCGTGCCTTCAGCCAGGCGCGCGAGGCGGCTTCGGTATCGGCAGCGGTTTCCAGCTTCACCGCCTCCCAGCCCGGCGGGAGCGGCCCCAGCCGGTCGATATGCGCCTGCAGCGGATCGCCGCCCCGGCCCGAGAGCAGGCAGGGCGGGGTGGCCGCACCCGGCTCCGGCAGGTCGCGCGGTGCCTGCAGAACGGCGGCATAGCCTAGCGCATAGCTGGGGCCGGCGGCGAGCACGTCCATCGCCATATTATGGTTGGCGCGCGCACTGTCGTGCGGGAAAGGCAGCCGGTGCGCATCATCGGCGGCATACCAGGGGAAGAACCAGCTCTGCTCGCGCAGCCGGTGCCAGGTCCAGGTCAGATGCTCGCCGTAGGGCATCAGCGTATAGGGCGGCGTGTAGCGGGCAGCGAAATCGGCGCGCTCGGCATCGGTCCACACCGCATAGCCTTCTGCCGCCACCGCGTTGAACCGCTGCGGCTGGCGCTTTGCAGCGGTGATGAGGGTGATGGCGCCTGAGTGGAAGCCGTACGCCCCCGCCCGTGGCAGATCGAGCGCATCCATGAAGGCGATGACCGCATCGGCATAATCATTCACCACCGGGGCAGCGTTGGGCAGCGGCGCCGATTCCCCAAAGCCCGGCGTATCGGGGGCGAGGCAGGTAAAATCCGCCGACCAGCGCTCCAGCATCGGCACATATTCCGCCGACGAGCGCGGCGACTGGTGGATGAGCAGCACCGGCGGGCCGGAGCCTGCACGCCGGTAATGCACCCGCCGGGCCGATCCATCGGGGTTCTTCACATCGATGAAGTGCCGGGTGATGGTCATGCTCGATCCTCGATCAGCTCGATCCGCTCGCCCGACACGCCCGCAATGGTGGCGGTGCGGCGGCCCTCATAAAGCGCATCATCGATCACCGCCGCCGGGCCGAGCATGCGGCCTTCCACGCTTGCGAGATCCTCGGTGATGAAGCTCACCATCGCATTGCCCGGCGGCAGCTCGCCGGGGGTCAGGCTGCGCTCGGTGGTGCCGGCCGGATACTGGTCCACCTCGCAGGCCGGCATGCGGCCTCGCTTGGTCATGGTCATGTCGGTGATGGTATCGGCGGGAAGGCCGAAGCTGTTGTTGATGACGCTATAGGGAATCGACCAGGTAGCCCCGATTTCGAAGCCCAGCACATCGCGGTGAAAGGCCAGTGTCGCCAACCGATCCTGCGCCGCCAGCACGGCGATGAACATCTGGTCGACGCTGGCTGCGGTTTTGGGCAGATCGAGGTCCGACATGCCGGCCTTCAGAACCTGATTGAGATACAGCACTTCGCCAGCGCGGCCGACCACCTGAAACGGAATGAAATTATCGAACCCCGGTACCAGCTTGGGCGGGCCGATCACGGCAAAGCCCGAGCCGGGCATTTTCGCAAACAGCGCATCGCAATCGGCCACGCTATGTTCAAAGGCCGCCCAGCCGAAGCTCCTGAGTGGCCGGTAGCCGGGCACGGCGCTGCCTTCCACCAGCCGCAGCACATAAGGGGTGGCGCCCGGTGCGCGCAGCAGCCGGCTGGCCCGCCCGGCCATGGCGGGCGCGCCCCAGGCAGCGGCCAGCGCGGGCGGCACCGCAGCTTTACCAATGCACTCCAGCCCCAGCACATCCCGGTAATCGGCCTCGCTCGCGGCAATATCGGGGCACAACACGGTGCCGCAGCGAATGCGGCCGGGCAAGTCGAAATTGTCGGTCATGCTGGCACCTTGTCCGGACAAATCGGTGCGCACAAGCAAAGGCTCATTGCGCGGGCGGCGTGCGCTCCGGGACAAGGAAGCGGCCGGTAACCCGGCCACCGGGGTTGGCGGCCGAGCGCGCATCGAAGCTTGTGGCGCCGGTGGCCAGGTTCAGCACCAGCCGCTCGCCGTTCAGCACCGAGCCCTGCCGGTCCAGCTTCACATTGCCGATCATGGTGATGAGCTTGGCCGGCACATCATAGATGGCGCTGGTGGCAGTGGCGGTTTCGCTGGGGGAGACGAGCTTTACCTTGCCCCGCGCATCGAGCCGCTGCATCTCGGGGTTCTCGTTCTGCCGGGTGTAGAGCACGGTCACCTGATCGGCATTGAGGGTGAGCCTGCCCTGCCGGATGACCACCGCGCCCTGGAACACTGCCTGGTTGATCGCATCGCGCACCTCTATCCGGTTGGCATCGATATCGACCGGACCACTGGTATCCAGCCCTTTTAAGGCAGAGGTCGGGGCAGAAGCCTGAGCCGGCGCCGGCTGCTGGGCGCCGAGCGGCGCAGCGGCGAGACCGGCTGCAAGGCAGAGCCAGAGTGGAGCGGGCCATCGCATTGTCACCCGCCTCTGCCCCGGCGGCCGTTGATGCGCAAGTGGGCGCGGCCTTCCAGCACCAGCACCCGGGCGTCCACATCCACCATCAGCCGGTCGGCGCGGAAATCCCCCACCCTGATGCTGCCCTTCACCGGCTGGTCCGAGGCGAGCGTGCGTTTGTTCATGTCCACATCCACACTGCCGCTATCCACCTTGTAGCCGGTGCGGGAGGTGAGCTTGATCGGGCCGTCCACGCGCAGCTTTTCATCGCTCATGAAATAGCGGCCGCTCGGCGCGGTCACCATGGTCAGCCCGTCGCGTCCATCGAGCTGCGCCTGCAGCTGCTTCAACTCCACCACCGGCACGGCGCTCGATTCCTGTACAGCGCTCGCCGCGTCGATCCGGAAGGCATCGCCGTTTCTGGTCTCGCCACGATAAACCGCCCGGTCCACTCGCAGCCGCTCGGTGGCCATCGCCACCCGGTCCTTCGAGAGCAGGAAGCTGAATTCCCGCACCGAAGCGAGCGGCCAGATAATGATTGTGGCGAGCAGCAGCGCCGCCAGCAGCGGCAACAGCCATTTCAAAACCCGCATCAACCGGTCGTGGCGGCTGCCGGGCAGCGCCAGCCGCTGCCGAGCGGTGAGTGTGGGGCCAGCGGAGCGCAGCGCGGCGGAAGAGGCGGGTGCCACGACGCGCGCTACATGTGGGAGAAAATGTCGGTCTCCGGCCAGCCGGCAAGATCGAGCGTTGCCCGGGCGGGCAGAAAATCGAAACAGGCCTGGGCGAGCGCGGTGCGGTTTTCGCGCGCCAGCCGCTCCACCAATATGGCATGCGCGCGGTGCAGGTAGCGCACATCGCTCGCGGCATAATCCTTCTGCGCGTCCGAAAGCACGGCCGCCCCCCAGTCCGAGCTCTGCTGCTGCTTGGATATCTCCACGGCCAGCAGCTCGCGCAGCAGGTCCTTCAGCCCATGCCGGTCGGTATAGGTGCGGATGAGCTTGGAGGCGATCTTGGTGCAGAACAGCGGCGTCGCCTCCACCCCCAGCCAGTGCCGCAGCACCGCCACATCGAAGCGGGCGAAATGATAGAGCTTCAACCGCGCCGGATCGCCGAGCACCGCCTTCAGCCGGGGGGCCGAATAATCGCTGGAAAACCGCACCAGATGCTCATCGCCCTGCCCGTCGGCCAGCTGCACCACGCAGAGCCGGTCGCGGTGCGGCACCAGCCCCATGGTCTCGGTATCGACCGCAAGCGGCCCGGGTGCGAACACATCGCCGGGCAGGTCGCCCTCGTGGAGATAGACTGTCATCGCTGCGCGGTTAGCAGGCTGGCCGGGTAAAGTCACCCGCCGCAATCCGTCCGTCGCGCTGCCGCCCCGGCCCGGCGGGTGGTTTATCGCAGGTTCATGCAAGGCCCGCCGAATCGACGTAAGCAATTGTTGGCGGCGGGTTTTCGCCCGTCGCAGTGTAACCAGTTGCGTAACTTTGGAGTGTAACATGAACAAGCTCAGCCTTGCTGTCGGTGCCGGCCTCGCCGCGCTGCTGGCGGTACCGGCACTGGCCCAGCCAGCCCCGCCGCTGCCCCCCGCACCGCCTGAAGCCGCCGCCGGCCAGACCATGACGGATGACCGGCCACAGGCCTCTGACAAGCCGATGGACATGCCGGAAGAAACGCCGGAGGCCCGTGAAAGGGCCAAGCGGGAAGGTTCCATGAAAAAGCCGCCCGAAGCCGGCGAGCCGCGCCCGCCCCAGGCGTAAACCGCTCCATCCGAAATCGGGCCGGCGGCTCCCTTGCCGCCGGCCCCTTTTCCGGCGCGGTTGAAGGCATTAGTCTCCACCGATGCCGACGGCGCCTTTTGAAACAGACACAGTGGAACGGCTGCTGCGATCAGCCGCTGCCGCGCGCACCCCCCTCAGCTATGCAGAAGCGCTCGAACGGCTCGGCCACCGGTTCAGCCGGCCGCTGATGCGAAGCTTGTGCAAGGCGCTCGACCAGGTGGACGAACGCGCAGCCGCGGCCGGGGAGCCGGCGCTGGCGGTGCTGGTGGTGCGCGCCGCCGATGGCCTGCCCGGGCAGGGCTGGTGGGTGGGCCGCAGCGCCACTTGCAACTATCGGGGAGGCTGGGAAGGGGCGCCGGCGCGAGCGCTTGTAGGCCGCTTGCAGGCCAGCGCCTTTGCCTATTGGGAGCAGCGGCTCCCGGTCAGATAAGACCTTGGGCGCGCATCGAGACATGGCCGCCGCGGCCGATGATGACATGATCATGCACCGAAAGCCCCAGCGGCCGGCCGGCATCGATGATGGCGCGGGTCATGGTGATATCATCGCGCGAAGGCTGGGGGTCGCCGCTGGGGTGGTTGTGCACCAGAATGACAGCTGCTGCCTGCAGCTCCAGCGCGCGCTTCACGATTTCGCGCGGATACACCGGCGCTGCGTTGATGGTGCCATCGCCCATCGCCTCATCGCGGATCATGATGTTGCGGGTGTTGAGGTAAATCACCCGGAACTGCTCGGTGGCGCGGTGGGCGAGCGTGGCGTGCAGATAATCGGTTAGTGCCTGCCAGCCGCTCAGCACCGGTCGGTCGAGTGCGGCGGTGCGCAGGCTGCGGAGCATCACCGCCTCCACGAATTTTATCGCCGCCGCCGCCCCCTCGCCCAGCCCGTCCACCCGTGAAAGCTCGGCCGGGCTGGCGGCGATCAGCGCGGCCAGGCCGCCGAATTCGGCGAGCAGCTGCTTGGCCAGCGGCTTGGTGTCGCGGCGCGGTATAGCCAGCGCCAGCAGATATTCCAGCAGCTCATACTCATGAAAACCGTCGCCGCCGCCGGCCAGCAGCCGCGCCCGCAGCCGCTCGCGGTGCCCGGCGCCGGAAGCTGCTGCCGCTACTTCAGACATGGCTGGAGCGCGTGAAAACCTCGCAGCCATCCTCGGTGATGCCGATCGAATGTTCCCATTGCGCCGAGAGCGACCGGTCGCGGGTCACCGCCGTCCAGCCATCGTCGAGGATCTTCACCTCGGGCCGGCCGGCGTTGATCATCGGCTCGATGGTGAAGAACATGCCCGGCTTCAGCACCAGCCCGCGGCCGGGCTTGCCATAGTGCACCACATTGGGCGCATCATGGAAAATCTGCCCCAGCCCATGCCCGCAGAAATCCCGCACCACCGAAAAGCGGTTGGCCTCCGCATGGCTCTGGATGGCATGGCCGATATCACCGAGCGTGACGCCCGGCCGGGCGATGGCGATAGCGCGCTCTAGGCATTCGCGGGTTATCTCGACCAGCCGCCGCGCCTTCAGCGGCACATCGCCCACCAGATACATGCGGCTGGTATCGCCGTACCAGCCGTCCACCACCACGGTCACATCGATGTTGACGATATCACCGTCCTTCAGCCGCTTCGCCTCGGCTGGAATGCCGTGGCAGACCACATGATTGGGGCTGATGCACAGCGAATGCGAATAGCCCCGGTAGAATACGGTCGCCGAAGCAGCCCCGGCCGCGCGCACGAAATCCCACGCCATGCGGTCAAGCTCCAGCGTCACCACGCCGGGCACCACATGCGGGGCCAGCATGTCGAGCACTTCGGCTGCCAGCCGGCCTGCGCGGCGCATGCCTTCAAAGCCGGCCGGGCCGTGCAGCCGCACCTGGCCCTCGGCGGGATCGTTCAAAAGTTCGGTCTGGTCCATCCGCCTTCAATTAATCGGCTTGCCCGGCCGGCACAATGGCGCACGGCGCCGCTGGCCCTTCCTGCTTGCTGCCCTGCTTCTTTGCCGCTTTGCCCGGGAAGCAAGCCTCGGCTAAAGCGTGGAGCATGGAAACCGAAACCGCCCTGCCGCCCGCTGCCGAGGCTGCCGACCGGATATGGACAGCAGCCCTCGTTATCATCGGGGACGAGATACTGTCCGGCCGCACGCAGGATGCGAACTGCGCCTATCTTGCCAAATGGCTCGGCGTGCAGGGCATCCGCCTGCGCGAAGTGCGGGTGGTGTCCGATGATATGGCCGCCATCGGCAGTGCTGTGACCGCCCTTTCGGCTGCAAACGATTATCTGTTCACCACCGGCGGTATCGGGCCGACGCATGATGATATCACCGTGGATGCGGTGGCAGCGGCGCTGGGGCTTCCCGTTGTCGTCCACCCCCAGGCACGCGCCATTTTGGCCGAACATTACGGCGAGGCGCTGACCGAGGCCCGGCTGCGGATGGCGCGCACGCCCGAGGGCGCCTCGCTGATCGAGAACCCGCGCACCAAGGCGCCGGGCATCCGCATCGGCAACATCTTCATCATGGCCGGCGTGCCCTCGATAACCCAGGGCATGCTGGCAGCGCTCGATGGCAAGCTGCCCGGCGGGCGGCCGGTGCTCAGCCGTACAGTCGCTGCCTGGACACAGGAAAGCGCTGCCGCCGCCACGCTGCTGGCGGTGGAAAAGGCCAACCCCGGCGCGCAGATCGGCAGCTATCCGTTCTGGCGCGAGGGGCGGACCGGCGCCAATTTCGTGATCCGCACCACCGATGCAGCCCAGCTCGCCAGCGTGGCCGGGAGCCTGATGGCAGCGCTTGTCGCCGCCGGCATCACGCCGATCGACGGGGAACTCTGATGGCCTGGACAATTCTCCGCTGGGCGCTGATCCTTGCCGTCGCCTTTCTGTTCCTGCTGCTTTCGGTCGCGAACTGGACCCTGGTGCCGTTCCTGCTGCCGCAGGGGCGCGCGGTGCAGGTGCCATTGCCGCTCATCATAAGCGGCGCCTTTGTGGCCGGCTGGCTGCCCACCTGGCTTTCGCATCTGGCCGCCCGCACAGTCTGGAAACGCCGCATTGAACGGGCGGAGCGCGCGGCCATGACAGACAGTCCGTCTGCAACGGCGCCAGAAGGGGCGCCCGAGGCAGGGGCAGCCTATCCCTCGCAAGCGCAGCCAATCATCGTGCCGCCGGCGGGCGCATGAGCACCAACCCGGTCTTTGTGGCGCTCGACACATCGAGCCTTGAGCAGGCCGAGCAGCTGGCGCGCGCGGTGGCGCCCCATGTCGGCGGGCTGAAGCTCGGGCTGCAATTCTTCATGGCAAACGGCCCCGCCGGCGTGCGGGCAATGGCGCAGGCCGGCTTGCCGATTTTCCTCGATCTGAAGCTGCACGATATTCCCAACACCGTTGCCGGCGCGCTGCGCTCGCTGGCGGCGCTCGATCTGCACATGGTCAACGTCCATGCCGGCGGCGGTGCTGCAATGATGGCGGCAGCGCGCGATGCCTGCCCGGCCAGCACAAAGCTGATCGCGGTAAGCGTGCTCACCAGCCTTGACGATGCCGATCTTGAAAGCCTCGGCGTGAACACCGGCACGGCTGCCCATGTGCAGCGCCTAGCCGGCCTCGCTCGCGGCGCCGGGCTGGACGGCATGGTCTGCTCCCCCCATGAAGTGGCGATGCTGGCGGGTGACTGGCCGGAGGCTGATTTCGTGGTGCCGGGGCTGCGCACTGAGGCCGATGCGCCATCTGACCAGAAGCGGGTGATGACGCCCCGGCAGGCGCTGGCGAACGGCGCCACCATGCTGGTCATCGGCCGGCCGATCACGGCGGCAACCGACCCTGCGGCCGCCGCCCGGGCGATCGCAGACAGCCTGTGACCGGTTTCAAGATCTGCGGGCTCTCCACCCCCGATACCGTGGATGCGGCGGTGGCGGCGGGCGCGTTTGCGGTGGGCTTTGTGAGCTTTCCCCCCTCGCCCCGCCATCTGGTGCCCGGCGCCGTCGCGGCGCTGGCGGCGCGGGTGCCGGCGGGCGTGGCGCGGGTGGCAGTGCTGGTAAACCCCGATGATGCGCTGATCGATGCCATGCTCGAAGCCGGTATCGACACGCTGCAGTTGCACGATGCGCCGCCGGGCCGGGTGGCAGCGGTTGCGGCACGCACCGGGCGGCCGGTGTGGCAGGCGGCAGGGGTTGCTACATCGGCCGATATACGGGCCGCAATTGCCGGTGCCGGCCCGGCGGCGCAGTTGCTCCTCGATGCGAAACCGCCTAGGGACGCTGTCCTTCCCGGCGGCAACGGACAGGCTTTTGACTGGCGGCTGCTGCGCGGGCTTTCGATCGGCCGGCCCTGGGGGCTGGGCGGCGGGCTCGATGCCGGGAATGTCGCAGACGCACTGGCCGCTGTCCGGCCCGGCTTTGTCGATGTATCCTCTGGTGTGGAAGAGAGTGCGGGCGTGAAATCGGTGAGCAAGATCATGGCCTTTGCAGCTGCGGTGCGCGCAGCATGACGGCGGCAGTGCAGAGCCTGCGCGCCGGCCCCGATGCCGGTGGCCATTTCGGCGCCTTTGGCGGCCGCTATGTGGCGGAAACGCTGATGCCGCTGATCCTCGATCTGGAAGCAGCCTATGCCGCCGCCCAGGCTGACCCCGCGTTCAAGGCGGAGTTCGACGATCTGCTGGAGCATTATGTGGGCCGGCCCAGCCCGCTCTATTATGCCGAGCGGCTGACCGAGCATTTGAACGGCGCCAAAATCTACCTGAAGCGTGATGAGCTGAACCACACCGGCGCCCACAAGATAAACAACTGCATCGGCCAGATCCTGCTCGCCCGCCGCATGGGCAAAACCCGCATCATCGCCGAGACCGGCGCCGGCCAGCACGGCGTGGCCACCGCCACTGTTGCAGCGCGCTTCGGCCTGCCCTGCACCATCTATATGGGCGCGCGCGATATCGAGCGGCAGGCGCCCCCTGTGTTCCGCATGAAGCTGCTGGGCGCGGAAGTGCGGCCCGTCACCTCGGGCTCCAAAACGCTCAAGGACGCGATGAACGACGCGCTGCGCGACTGGGTGACCAATGTGGCTGATACCTTCTACATGATCGGCACGGCGGCTGGCCCGCACCCCTATCCGGCGATGGTGCGGGATTTCCAGAGCGTGATCGGCCGGGAGGCACGGGAGCAGATTCTGGCGCGCGAAGGCCGGCTGCCCGATATGCTGGTCGCAGCCATCGGCGGCGGCTCCAACGCCATCGGGCTGTTCCACCCGTTTCTGGATGATGCCGACGTGAAGATGATCGGTGTCGAGGCATCGGGCCATGGCCTCGATTCCGGCGCCCATGCCGCCAGCCTGGCCGGCGGCCGTCCCGGCGTGCTCCACGGCAACAAGACCATGCTGTTGCAGGATGAAGACGGCCAGATCACCGAAGCGCACTCGATCTCGGCAGGGCTGGATTACCCCGGCATCGGCCCCGAACACGCCTGGCTCCATGCCATCGGCCGGGTGGAATATCAGTCCTCCACCGATGTCGAGGCGCTGGAAGCCTTCAAGCTGCTCTGCAAGGTGGAGGGTATCATCCCGGCGCTTGAGCCGGCGCATGCGCTCGCCGCCATCAGCCGCATCGCGCCCGGCATGGCGCGCGACAAGCTGATCGTCGCCAATCTGTGCGGGCGCGGAGACAAGGACATCTTCACCGTGGCCGAAGCGCTGGGGGTGACGCTTTGAGCGGCACCGACCGTCTTGCCGCGCGCTTTGCCGCCTGCGCCGGTGCCGGCCGCGCCGCGCTGATAACCTTTGTCACCGCCGGCGATCCCGATCTGGCTACCTCAGCCGCCATTCTCGAAGCCCTGCCGGCAGCGGGTGCCGACATCATCGAGATCGGCATGCCGTTTACCGATCCGATGGCCGATGGCCCCGCCATCCAGGCCGGCAACCTCCGCAGCCTGGCCGGCGGCGCCCGGCTGCGCGACGTGCTGGCGATGATTGCCGATTTCCGCCGCCGCGATGCCGCCACGCCGCTCATCCTGATGGGCTATTTCAACCCCATCCTCGCCTATGGGCCGGAGCGGTTTGCAGCCGATGCCGCCGCCGCCGGGCTGGACGGCGCCATCGTGGTCGATCTGCCACCCGAGGAAGCCGGCGAACTGGCGCCTGCGCTGGGCCAGCACGGCCTGCATCTGGTGCGGCTCGCCACCCCCACCACCGATGCCAGGCGGCTGCCCATGGTGCTGGGCGGCGCCTCGGGCTTTCTCTATTATGTGGCGGTAGCGGGCGTTACCGGCGCGGGCGCCGCCACTGCCACCGATATCGAAGCAGCGGTCAAACGCCTCAAGGCATCGACCAGCCTGCCGATTGCAGTGGGCTTCGGCGTTCGCACGCCCGAGCAGGCTGCCGCCATCGCTGTCCATGCCGATGCGGTCGTGGTCGGCTCGGCGCTGGTGGAGGCAATCGGCGCTGCAGCAGCCGACCGCGCGAACGACATTCCGGCAAGGGTGTCGGCCCAGGTGAGCGCGCTTGCGGCTGCCATCCACGGCGCCCGGAAACAAGCGGGTGCCAAGGAGAAAGCGGCATGAGCTGGATCACCCGCACCCGGCAGCGGCTTACCGGCTTCATCGGCCGGCGCGAGACGCCCGACAACCTCTGGACCAAGTGCCGCGACTGTTCGGCCATGCTCTACACCAAGGAGTGGGAAGAGAACCTAAGCGTCTGCCCGCGCTGCGACCATCATGAGCGGATCGGCCCGCAGGCGCGCTTTGCACAATTGTTCGACGGCGAATGGACGCCGATTGCCAACCCCCGCGTGCCCGAAGACCCGCTGCGCTTCCGCGACCAGAAGCGCTATGTGGACCGGCTGAAGACCGCGCGCGCCAACACCGGCGAAGCGGAGGCGATGACGCTCGCCAGCGGCGAGATCGGCGGCCGAGAGGCCGTGGTGGCGGTGCAGAATTTCGCCTTCATGGGCGGCTCCATGGGGCTGGGCGTGGGCGAGGCTTTTCTGGCCGGCGTGGATGCAGCGATCGCGGCCGGAGCGCCGCTCATCGTGCTGACTGCCGCTGGCGGCGCGCGGATGCAGGAGGGCATTTTGAGCCTGATGCAGATGCCGCGCACCACATTGGGCATCGAGCTTCTGCACGAAGCCGGCCTGCCCTATATCGTGGTGTTGACCGACCCGACCACCGGCGGCGTGACCGCCAGCTATGCGATGCTGGGCGATGTGCAGATTGCCGAGCCCAAGGCGCTCATCGGGTTTGCCGGCCAGCGGGTGATCGAGCAGACCATCCGCGAGACCTTGCCCGAGGGCTTTCAGCGGGCCGAATATCTGCTTGAACACGGCATGATCGACATGGTGGTGCACCGCCGCGACCTGAAGGACACGCTCGCGCGGCTGATCGCCATGCTCACCGCGCGCCGCACCGCCGCCCCCGCAACGTCCGCCTGATGGCAAGCGCGGGCGGCAGCGGAAAGGTGCCCGAGCCGGCGCCTCCGCAACCGATGATGCCGCGCGCACGCTCCGATGATGCGGTGCTCGATGCGCTATTGGGCGCCGCCTATGCGCTGCACCCGCGCGAGATCGACCTGACGCTCGACCGGCTGGTGCGACTGCTCGACCGGCTGGGCAACCCGCAAACCAAGCTGCCGCCGGTTTTCCATGTGGCAGGCACCAACGGCAAGGGTTCCACAGTTGCCTTTCTGCGCGCCGGGCTGGAGGCCGCCGGCTACCGCGTCCATGCCTATACCTCGCCGCATCTGGTGCGCTTCAACGAACGCATAAGGCTGGCCGGCCAGCTGATAACCGATGAGGCATTGGCCGACCTGCTGCGCGAGATACTGGCGCGCAATGCCGGCCAGCCTATCACCTTTTTCGAGCTTACCACTGCGCTCGCCTTTCTCGCCTTCCAGCGCACGCCGGCCGATGCCTGTGTCATCGAAGTGGGGCTTGGCGGGCGCATGGACGCTACCAATGTGCTGCCCGCCCCGCTGGTGACCGGCATTGCCGCACTGGGCCTCGATCATCAGCAGTTTCTGGGCAACAACATCCTTTCCATCGCCAGCGAAAAGGCCGGCATCGCCAAGCCGGGCGTGCCGCTGGTTGTGGCCCGCTACCCGCGCACGGTAACCGCCCGCATCGCCGAGATTGCCGGCGTGGCCGGTGCGCGGCTG
>JBBQIP010000002.1:0-38973 GCA_038325045.1 Sphingomonadales bacterium | reverse complement strand
CCGACGTCACCCTGACGTCACGGGCATCGTCCACACAGCAGTTCAATCACAGAAGCCACGATCGGAGAGACCTATGGACGGAAATGATGGCGAGAACGCCGGCAAGTGCCCTGTCATGCATGGTGCCAGCAAAAGCTCCGTGAATCGCGACTGGTGGCCGAACCAGCTCAATCTCAGCGTCCTGCACCAGCATTCCAGCCTGTCCAATCCGATGGGCGAGGCGTTCGACTACGCCGAGGAGTTCAAGAAGCTCGACATCGAGGCGCTGAAGAAGGACCTCACCGCGCTGATGACGGACTCGCAGGCCTGGTGGCCGGCCGACTTTGGCCACTACGGGCCGTTCTTCATCCGCATGGCGTGGCACAGCGCGGGCACCTACCGGATTGCCGATGGTCGCGGCGGGGCCGGTGGCGGCCAGCAGCGCTTCGAGCCGCTGAACAGCTGGCCCGACAATGCCAACCTCGACAAGGCGCGCCGGCTGCTCTGGCCGGTGAAGCAGAAATATGGCCGCAAGATCTCCTGGGCCGATCTGATGGTGCTGGCCGGCAATGTTTCGCTCGAATCGATGGGCTTCAAGACTTTCGGATTTGCTGGCGGCCGCAAGGATGATTGGGAGGCCGATCTCGTTTATTGGGGGCCGGAAGCCAAGTTCCTCGCCGATCAGCGCTACAGCGGGGATCGCAAGCTCGCCAATCCGCTGGCGGCGGTGCAGATGGGGCTCATCTACGTCAACCCCGAAGGCCCGAACGGCAACCCCGATCCGCTGCTTTCAGCCAAGGATATCCGCGAGACCTTCGGCCGGATGGCGATGAACGACGAGGAAACCGTGGCGCTGATCGCCGGCGGCCACACCTTCGGCAAGGCGCACGGCGCCCGCTCGCCGGAAAATTGCGTGGGCGCCGAGCCGGCTGCGGGTGGCGTGGAAGCGCAGGGCATGGGCTGGGCCAACAAGTGCGGCACCGGCATGGGTGCCGATACCATCACCAGCGGCCTTGAGGGCGCCTGGTCGGCCAGTCCCACCGCCTGGACCAGCCAGTATCTCGACAATCTGTTCGACAATGAGTGGGTGAAGACCAAGAGCCCGGCCGGGGCCACCCAGTGGATTCCGGTGAATGCCAAGGACATGCAGATTGTCCCCGATGCCCATATCCCCGGCAAGACCGCAGCGCCGATCATGTTCACCACCGATCTCGCCCTGAAAATGGACCCGAGCTACCGCCGGATATCGATGAGCTTCAAGGAAGACCCGGCAAAGTTCGAGCTGGCCTTTGCCAAGGCGTGGTTCAAGCTGACCCACCGCGACATGGGCCCGCGCGCCCGCTATGTGGGCGCCGAAGTGCCCAAGGAGGTGCTGATCTGGCAGGATCCGGTGCCCGCAGTCGATCATCCGCTGGTGAATGCTGCCGATATCAGCCAGCTGAAGCGCGATGTGCTGGCCTCCGGCCTCACTGTGCCCGAGCTTGTTCGCACGGCCTGGGCGGCAGCCTCAAGCTACCGGGGCACCGATGGGCGCGGCGGTGCCAATGGCGGCCGCATCCGGCTGGCCCCGCAGAAGGATTGGGCGGTGAACGATCCGGCCGAGCTGGCGCGGGTGCTGGCAAAGCTGGAGAGCGTCCGCGCTGGCTTCAACCGCAGCGCCACTGGCGGCAAGCAGATTTCGCTTGCCGATATGGTGGTGCTGGCCGGCGGCGCCGCCATCGAGCAGGCGGCAAAGGCAGCGGGTGAGACGGTGAATGTGCCCTTCACCCCCGGCCGGGCGGACGCGAGTGCTGCCCAGACCGATGTGGCGGCCTTTGCACCGCTGGAGCCGAACGCTGACGGGTTCCGCAACTATTACGGGGCCGACAACCGGCTTTCACCGGCGGAAATGCTGGTCGACCGGGCCAACATGCTCACCCTGACCGTGCCGGAAATGACCGTGCTGGTGGGCGGCATGCGCGCGCTCGATGCAAATGCCGGCAAGGCGCGGCACGGGGTTTTCACGGCCCGGCCCGGCACGCTCAGCAACGATTTCTTCGTCAACCTGCTCGATATGTCGAACGTCTGGACCAAGGCGTCCGCGGAAGGCCTGTACGAGGGCAAGGACCGGGCCAGCGGCACCATCAAGTGGACGGCAACGCCTGTTGACCTGGTGTTCGGCTCGCATTCGGAGCTGCGCGCGGTTTCCGAGGTCTATGCAGCCACGGATGGCAAGGACAAGTTCATGCAGGACTTTGTGAAGGCCTGGTCCAAGGTCATGTCATTGGACCGCTACCCCAGCTGAGCGTATAGGAAGCCCGGTAAAGCAGCCGTAGAGAAGGGCTGAAAAATGGGGAACAATCGCTCACGCCTTCTTGGATTATGCGTCCCCCATACCCATATGATTAGAGTAAGCACGACAAGGAGATAGATATGGCCAAGAACGCAAAAAAGAGCGACCCCGCCCTGAACATGGGCATCGATGAGAAGGATCGGGTTGCGATTGCCAAGGGTCTCTCCCGCGTGCTGGCAGATACCTATACGCTCTACCTCAAGACCCATAATTTTCACTGGAACGTGACGGGTCCGCAGTTCAATTCGCTGCACCTGATGTTCGAGGGCCAGTATATCGAGCTTGCCGCTGCAGTCGATCTGCTTGCCGAGCGTATCCGCGCCCTGGGCGAGCCGGCGCCGGGCAGCTATTCCGCCTATGCTCGCCTCTCTTCCATCAAGGAAGCCGAAGGCGTGCCGGAAGCGCAGGAGATGGTTCGCATTCTGGCCGAAGACCAGCTCGCCGTGGTGCGCACCGTGCGCAGCGTTTTCCCGATCGCCGATGCCGCGCACGACGAACCGACCGCCGACATGCTGACCCAGCGCATGCAGGTGCACGAAAAGACGGCTTGGATGCTGCGCGCCACGCTCGGCTGAGCGGCCGCTGCAGCTTTCCGGCCCCGCTGCTCTCCTCCACCCGGACCGGAGAGCAGCGGCGGCCCGGCAGCAGGCGCCGCCTGCGTTATCAGCTTTCCTGAAAAATCTGCCCGTTCATTCGGGCAATCGCCCCGGTGCGGTAGCGGGTGGAGATCGGAACATTGAGCGTTTCCGGCAATTCGCCAACCGCGATCAGCATCGCGATTTCTTCCCAATCCGCCAGCCCGGCGGCAGCGCGCATCGCATCGTCAACGCCGGGGCTGGCGTTCCATGCCAGCATGCAGGTGCCAAGCCCTTCGGCGTGCAGCGCATAAACCAGCGTCATCGCAAACAGCGAGGCGTCGATCAGCGCCTGGTGGCGCTCGCCGGCTTCCGCATAGGCGCGGGTATCTCCGGTCACCACAATCACCGCACCGGCATTATGGCCAAAGCCCCGGTTGCCGGGCTGCAGGCCGATCACTTTTCCCACCAGCTCAGGCGTGTTGAAGCAGTGCGCGCGGCCGCCCTGCCGGTTGCAGGCCGAAGGCGCCAGTTGCGCCAGCGCACAGGCGCGGGCGAGGCTGGCGGCAGCCACCGGCGCACCTGAAAAATTGCGGATGCTGTGGCGGTGGCGGAGGAATGGCTCCAGCGGCAGCGCTGCGGCGGCGCGGATGGCAGCAGCGCTGGTCGTTTCGGTGCCGCCGCCATCGGCATCGGCGGGGCGCGTCGCTGTGTGCAGCTGCTCCAGAAAGGCGGTTATCACCGGCAGTGGCTCGCTATGGCGGGCCTGAAAAGCGGCATATTCCTCCAGCACGGCAATTGGCGCGCCCAGAAACGCATCCATGCCGAAGCGCTCCAGATAATCCTCGATCAGCCCCTTCAGCGCGAGCGCGGCAGGCTTGCCGAAGCCGGGGCGTGGTGCGGCCAGGCTCAACCCCTTTTCAAGGCTGTGATAGGATTTGATGAGCTTGGCCTGCAGCTGTGGCTGGGTGAAGCGGCGGTTGCGACTGTGCTGGTGGCGCAGATACCGGTCCATGTCGCGCGCGCCCCAGGTGCGGGTCTGGCGGGCGATTATCAGCGCCTTTTGCCAGTCAGCCAGCCGCCGCGCCGGTTCCAGCAGCGGCGTTGGCAGCCAGGCCTTTAGGCGTTGCCGCCAGCTGCTCACGCCCGGTCCTGATAGTTGGTGGCCAGCCAGTCGCGGTAGCTGCCATCCAGAATGCTGCGCCACCAGCCTTCGTTGGCCAGATACCAATCGAGCGTTTCCGCCAGCCCGGCGGCGAAGCCATGCGCCGGGGCATAGCCCAGTTCGGCGCGCGCCTTCCGCTCATCGATGGCATAGCGGCGGTCATGCCCCGGCCGGTCGGCCACGCGGGTTTTCAGGCTGGCGCTGGGCCGGCCGTGCGCGGCTGGCGCATCGGGAAAGCGGGTCGCCAGCGCCGGATCGGCGGCAAAGGCCGCATCGATGGCGCTGCACAGCGTGTCGATCACGGTCAGGTTCGGCAGTTCGGCACCGCCACCGATGTTGTAGGTTTCGCCCACCCGGCCATGCAGCAGCACCGCCTCGATACCGCGGCAATGGTCCTCCACATGCAGCCAGTCCCGCACCTGCATCCCGTCGCCGTAGATGGGCAGTGGCCGGCCATGCAGCGCATTCAGGATGAACAGCGGGATCAGCTTTTCCGGAAACTGCAGCGGGCCGTAATTGTTCGAGCAGTTGGAGGTGGTTACCTGCAGGCCGTAGCTATGGTGCCAGGCGCGCACCAGATGGTCCGAGCCGGCCTTGGAAGCCGCATAGGGCGAATTGGGGGCATAGGGCGTGGTTTCGGAAAATGCCGCATCGTCCGGCCCCAGCGTGCCGAAAACCTCGTCGGTGCTCACATGGTGGAAGCGGTGCGGCAGCGGGCTGGAGCCACCAAGCCAGACGGCGCGGGCAGCCGAAAGCATGGCCATGGTGCCGAGCACATTGGTTTCCACAAACGCCGCCGGGCCGTGCAGTGACCGGTCGACATGGCTCTCGGCCGCAAAGTGCACGATGGTATCGATCTGGCGTTCGGCCAGCAGCGCCTCGACCCGTGGCTGGTTGCGAATGTCATCGACAACAAGCTCGGCGCGCGCGCCTTCAAGGCTGGCGGCGTTGCCGGCATAGGTCAGCGCATCGAGCACGGTTATCCGGCTTGTCGGGTGCTTCTGCTCCCAAAAATGCACGAAATTCGCGCCGATAAAGCCGGCCCCGCCGGTAACCAGAAGATTTCCCTGTGTCATGTCATGGCCTTCAGGCAGGCGCGCAGTTCGTGGCGCCAATGCTGCGCCGTGCCGGTTATCGCCCAGGTCGCGGTCTTGTCCAGCACGCCATAGCTTGGCCTGCGGGCCGGCGTGGGCCAGCTGGCGGCCGCAATCGGCGTAATGCGGGCCGGTTGTTGCAGCAGCCCCAGTGCCAGCGCCTCATCCTGAATGGCCACCGCGAAATCATACCAGCTGGCGGTGCCGGCATCGGTGTAATGGTGAATGCCGGTGGCGCCGGCCCCGACAAGCGCCCAGATCGCCCGGGCAAGGCTTGCGGCATGGGTGGGGGTGCCAATCTGGTCTGCAACCACGGTGAGCGCCGGGCGGCTGCGCATCGCGCCGAGCATGGTGTTCACGAAATTGCGGCCCTCAGCCGCATAAACCCAGGCGGTGCGTACAACCAGTGCCTGCGGGGCCGCGAGTGCCGCCACTTCCCCGGCGCGCTTGCTGGCGCCATACACTCCCAGCGGGTTGGCGGCAGCCCCGGCGAGCACTGGGCGGCTGGCGGTGCCATCGAACACGAAATCGGTGCTGGGTTGCACCAGCCGGGGCACCAGCCGCGCAAGCTGGGCCACTGCGGCTGCGTTGATGGCGAAAGCAGCTGCCGGATCGGCCTCGGCAGCATCGACGGCGGTATAGGCGCCGGCGTTGATCACCAGATCAGGAGCGGCTTCAGCCACCGCGCGAGTGATGCTGGCGGGATCGGCAAGGTCGAGGTCGGCGCGCCCCGGCGCAACCAGGCTGATGCCGGCCGGCACACTGGCCTGCAGCGCGCGGCCCAGCTGGCCGCTGCCGCCGGTCAACAGCAGCTTCACGCAAACACCTCGGCTGCAGCGAGCAGGGGAGCGGCGGCATCGCGCGCTGAAAGCTGCGGCGGGCCGCCGGCATCTGGCCAGTCGATCCCGATTTCGGGGTCGTTCCAGGCCAGCGCCCGGTCCGAAGCTGGATCATAATGCGTGGTACATTTGTATAGAAAATCAACAGTTTCGGAAAGCGTGATGAAGCCGTGTGCGAAGCCCGGCGGGACCCAGAGCATCTCCATATTCTCATCCGACAGCTCGGTGCCGAACCATTGGCCGAACTGCGCCGAATGTCGGCGGATATCGACCGCCACATCGAATACCCGGCCCCGCGCCACGCGGATCAGCTTTCCCTGAGGTTCCACCAGTTGATAGTGCAGCCCGCGCAATACGCCGCGCGCAGACCGGCTGTGGTTATCCTGCACGAAGCTCAGGTTCAGCCCGGCTTCGGCCATGGTGCGGGCGTTCCAGCTTTCGGTGAAGAAGCCGCGGGCGTCGCCGTGCACCTTCGGCTTCAACCGCAGCACGCCGGCGAGGGGCGTTTCGATGATCTCCATACCCGGCCGCGCGCTCAGCCCAGCCCGGTTTCGAGCTGGCGGAGCAGATATTCGCCGTAGCCGGACTTGCGAAGCGGGGCGGCGATGCGCGCCAGCTGCTCGGCACCGATGAAACCCTGCCGCCAGGCGATTTCCTCGGGGCAGCAGATCTTCAGGCCCTGCCGCTCCTCGACAATCCGTACATATAGCCCGGCATCGAGCAGCGCCGCATGGGTGCCGGTATCGAGCCAGGCGAAGCCTCGGCCCATCATTTCCACGTTCAGCCGCCCGGCTTCGAGGTAGAGGCGGTTGAGATCGGTAATCTCCAGCTCGCCGCGCGCCGAGGGGCGGATATCGCGCGCCAGCCGCACTGCATCCGCGTCGTAGAAATACAGGCCGGTCACCGCGAAGCGGGATTTGGGCGCGGCCGGCTTCTCCTCGATCGAGGTGGCCCGGCCCGCATCGTCGAAGGCCACCACGCCGTAGCTCTCCGGGTTGCTCACCGAATAGCCGAACACCGTGGCGCCCTCATCGCGCGCATTTGCCCGCGCCAGCAGCTCGGGCAGGCCATGGCCGTAAAAGATATTGTCCCCCAATATCAGCGTGCTTGGCCGGTCTCCCACAAACTCCGCGCCGATGTGATAGGCCTGCGCCAGCCCCGCCGGCTCGGGCTGCACGGCATAGTGAAAGGCCATGCCCCAGTCGCTGCCGTCGCCGAGCAGGGTCTGGAAAGCGGCGCTATCAGCCGGTGTGGTGATCACCATCACCTCGCGGATGCCGGCGAGCATGAGCACCGACAAGGGGTAATAGATCATCGGCTTGTCATAAACCGGCATCAGCTGCTTGGAGACCGAACGGCTGAGCGGATAGAGGCGGGTGCCAGACCCGCCTGCCAGAATAATGCCGCGCCGTTCGCTCATGCTGCCCTCCTGAACGACGGCGATTACCGTTGCGCTACATTGCGGAAAATCTCCGCCAGCGCCGTGACATAGGCCTCCAGCCCGGCGCTGACAATCGGCGCCGAGGCGGCAATGTCGGCAGCAAGCTCGGCGCGCCTTTCCAGACAATCGAGGATATAGGCGAGCGCCTGGTCGGTGCTGAACCCGGTGGCCGGCACCAGCCAGGGGTAGCCAAGACCGCCGTAAAGCCCCTCGAACTTGCGGCTGTAGCTGATCGGGACCACCGGCACGCCGCTGGAAAAGGCAGCGATAGTGGCATGCATCCGCCCGCCGACCAGAAAATCCAGGCCCGAAATGAACGATTTGGCATCCTGCGGAGAAGCCGGCTCATACACCGCAAGGCCGGGGTAGCGGGCCTGCAAGGCATGGGCGGCGGCAAGATCATCATCGCGCGGCATGCCGGGCTCAATCACATGCGGCACCAGCACCAGATCGGTATCGGCGCGCGCGCGCAGGGCTTCGATCAGCCGGTGGGTGAGGGCAGGGTAATCCACGCTCAGCCCATATTGGTTGATGCCGGCATAGCCGCCCGACATAAGCAGCCCCGATATGTTGAGGCCGACACGCACAGGGCCACCCGGCGCCCGCTCGGGGCGGGTAAAGGGCATGGCAAAGGCCACGTCGATCGATTGTACACGCGGCGCTGCCGGCGCCATGGCGACCAGCGCCTCCATCGACATCGGGTCGCGCGCACAGGCGAGTGCGGCCCGCGCGCAGATAAAGCTGGCAATGGCCTTGTGCGGCTGGCGGCTGAACGGGCCGATGGTCATGGGCGAGAGCACCAGCGGCTTGCCCAGCGCAAGCGCTGCCAATTTGGTGGCGCTGATATAGGCGAAGCGCTTGTCCGGATAGATATCGGTGAAGCTGTCGCCGCTGCTGATATCGAGGATCAGGTCCTGCCTGGCCAGATCGGCGAGAAAACCGCCGGGCGAGACCATGTAGCGGCCGGTGATGACCCGCACCCGGGGGTCGATATCATCGGCCGCCACATAGGGCGGCCGGGCATCGCGCGGGTTGAACAGGGTGAAGCGGGGCTGCACCCCGGCGCGTGCCGCAGCCTCGCGGGCCAGCGCCAGATTGCCGATGGTAAGGGCGCCAATTCCGAAATTGCCGGCAGCAGCAGAATGGAAGAACAAGCCTATGTTACGCTGTGCCATGAACGCCCTCCGCCGGCGTTCCCCTGCGCTCAGGGTGCCGGCGCGGCGGCGGCCGGGCTGGCGGGAGCGGGAGCTGCCGGGGCGGCCGAGGGGGCAGTGACCGCTGCGGCGGGCGCTCCTGCTGCAGGCCCGGCAGCCGCCGGTCCGGCAGCAGCGCCAGCTGGCTTCGCAGGTGCAGCGCCGGCAGCCGCCATCAGCTTCGGATCGGGCTCGCTATAGCCCTTCGCATAGACAATCTTGCTCTTGTAGTCGGCCTTGATCCGCTCCAGCTCGCTGGCCAACCGCTTCTGGATTCCCTGCTGCTGCAACACCGCCTTGGCATAGTTGATGGCCTTCTCGCCGGTGAAGGGCTGGGTCTTGGTGCTGGTGACATTGTTGATGAAAACCACCGGCCCGGACGCATTTGCCGGCTGATCGATGAACATGAACGGCTCAGGGTTGGCACTGCCGGAAAGCCGGGTGATTTCGGCGGTAAGCTGCGGGTTGATGGTCAGGGTGTCCACCTGCTGCGGCGCCCGGCGGAATTCGATGCCGGCGCCGGTAAGCACCTGTTCCACATCGCCCATGGTCTTGGCAGCGGCCAGCGGCAGCTTGTCGATTGTGGGCGGGCGCAGGAACTGGATCTGGTCGATGGTGAAGATGCGGCGATTGGAGAAGATCGCCGGGTTTTCCTCGACAAACTTCTGCGCCGCCTCGCGCGTCGGCACCGAAACCTCGCTTTCGATCTTGCCCTGCAGCGCCTGCACGAGCAGCCCATCCTCGGCCCGCGCCCTTGAGAGGAGGAACTGCGGCGTGGCTTCCAGCTTGGCCTTGCGGGCCTCCTCTGCCAGCATCTTGCGCTCCAATATGCGCGCCAGCGAAACCTGCTCGATAAGCTTTTTCGAAGTTTCCGGCCCGGTGCGCACCAGCTGCATTTCCGAGTTCAGCTCATGGATGGTCACATCCTTGCCATCGATGGTGGCCACCACCTGGCCCTCGGGAAGTTCGCTCTTGTCGCCGCAACCGGCCAAGGTGAGCGCCGCCACACAAAGGGCTGGGAGTATCCGGACATTCATGGCCATTTGCTGCTTCCTGTGAGCCGGAACCGGCCCGGTCTATGGTTGGACGACACGTGTTCGCATCCCTTTACGGGGAAAAGCCACGCCCGAAAAGGGCACGTAACAATGTCTTGGCCTTAGCCGGCTGGCCGCGCAGCAGGCGCCGCGCGACCAGCGAAAGGGTGAGCACCTGATGCACCGGCAGCAGCCAGGGATAATGACGCGCGGTGAAGGTGAGCCGTGACCGGTTGAGCCAATAGTCCGAAAGACTGGAACGCTGCGCCTTCACGCCCGAAGAGCCTATCGACCCGCCCTCCTTGTGCCAGACAACGGCTTCAGCTGCGAAGCCGAGCGCGAACCGGCCCTGAGGATGCCGACGGTTGCGGACCGCCCAGTCAATCTCCTCATAATAGAGGAAATAGCGTTCCTCCATCAGCCCCACCCGCTCCAGAAACGGCCGGGTGACGGCAAGGCTGGCGCCGAGCACGAAATCGAGCTGCCGGGCTGTCTGCACAGGGTCCGGCCTGGTGTCGGCCGCCTCGTCATAGCCAATGCCGCGCGACTGGCCGGTGAGAACGGAAAAGCGGCTGCCGGCCCAGGCCTGCACGCGGTCCGGCCGGTGGTAGAAGCGGACCATGGTGCCCGCCATGCCGATGCCCGGCCCGGCTAGTGTCTGTTGCAGCTTGCGGGCGGCATCGGGGGCGATGACCGTATCGTTGTTGAGCAGCCAGAAATGGGTGATTTCAGGATCGGCCAGAAGCAGCTTCAGCCCCACATTGTTGCCGCCGGCAAAACCCCGGTTGGCACCGGAATCGACGAGCGTCAGCCGGGCTTTGGCCGCTATCCCCTGCGTCTCCAGCGCAGCCGCCGCCAGCCGCTCGCAGTCGACAGGCTTGGGCACCGGCGGCTGGCCGAACCGGGCCATGGCGGCATCGGAAGCCGAAGCGGGGATTTCGCCGCGTGTCCAGGCCTCGATCCTGTCAAGGGAATGATCGGAAGACAGGTTGTCGACCACCACCACCCGCACCGGCACATCGCTTCTGAGCACGGATTCCAGGCACTCGATGGTGTCGGTCCAGCGGTTCCAGTTTACAAGGACGATGCCGATCGGCGCGGGACCGGCCATGCTCAGCTGGTAAGCCTCGCCAACGCCGCCGAAATCAGCAGCAGCGAAGATACGCCGGGATAGGCAAAGCGGAACCGGGTTGCACCGCCCAGGTCGTTGCGCTCCAGCAGGTCATGCGGGCCGGCGAACTGCTTGAGATCGCGCTCGATAACCGCAACCGATCCTTGGCCACCAAGCTCGGTGATAACATCTTCAGCCGCAAAAAAACCGTCTGCCGAGGAGCCGGCGCGGGCGGCGGCGATGAGCAGCGGCCAGCTCGACCGGGCCTCCTCGCGGCCAAGGCTTGCCTGCACCCGGCGCGGCAGCGATGCGTTCCATTCGGTGAGCACGCGTTCAACCGCGGCCCTGCCATGCGCAGGGCTCACGATAGCGCGCTTTTCATCAAGCGCTGCCAGTGCTGCCGCATGGCCCAGCAGCCGCACCAGATAGGGCGAGCCGCCGGCCATGGTGGTGATCATCGTGCGCGCCTCATCGGAAAAGCGAAGCTCGGCAGCCGTTTCACCGATCGCCAGCAAGTCCGTCACTTCGGCGGCAGACAAGGGGCGCATCGGCAGGCCGACGATATTCCGGCGGATGGAGGGAGCATAGCCGATAAGCTCGTCAAGGTTCTGGGCAACGCCGGTCAGCACCAGCTGCACCCGGGCGGCACGGTCGGAAAGGTTCTTGATCAGCTCGGCCACATCGCGGCGGAAGCTCGGATCCATGACCCGATCATATTCATCGAGGATGATGAGCACTCTTGTGCCGGTCACGCCGGCCAACACATCGGCAAGCTCGCGCGGGCCGAAGCTGGCAGGCAGCATCGCATCGAAATGGTCGCCGCGTTCCGCCTCCGCCGAATTCGGCAGCACCGAGCTATGGTAAAGCCGCGGGATGCGGGCCGCAAAGTCTCTGAACATGGAACTGAAATCGGCATCCGAGCCGCAGCTGCCATAAAGCACCAGATAGCGCGCCTCGCGGGCAGTTTCGGCGAACACGTGCGAAAGGCTGGTTTTGCCGATTCCGCGCTCACCATAGATCACGACATGCACCCGGTTCTGCTCGATCGAGGTTATCAGGTGCGAAAGTGCCTCGTGACGGCCGGCAAAACTGTCCCGGTGGATAACCGGCTGGGAGGCGCCAAGGGCATCGCGCAGCGCCAGCTTGCGCCGGGCAAGATCGCTTTCTTCGCCAGCTTCCACATCATCGGCGGCGCTGGCACTGAACTTCGGCAGCACCTGGCCGCGGCCGCGCTCCTCGGGTTCGCGCCACAGCTGGTCGAGAAATGCGGGGCGCGGAAGATCGTCCACAAAAACCATCGGTTCGGCGGAGCTTTCTTCAGCCGCGGTCTCTACCGGTTCGTTGTCGTTCGGCAGCTCGTCGGCCCGGAACCATTTTTTCCAGATCATGCGAATGATATCCATGCTTTGGCGCAATGATTGCGCGCCACACTGCCTCTTTGCCGGTTTAGGCCTTTGCCGGCAATGGTTGATCGGACCAGATGAGGCCATACCCGGCCAACCGGGCCTGTAACATTGAAGAGTGTGCTAATGCAGGTCAGGTTGTGCCTTAAGCGGGTTGTGCGCTCGCTGTGGCGTTGCCGCAGGGCGTTTGAGCGTGTAGCACGCCCACTGCAGGTTTCGGGCGTGTAAAGAGAAGGGCAGGCTAGCTATGCGGGCTGGGATGGCAGGCAGACGGGCTGGCGTATCGACGCTGGTTTTATCGGCGACCGTTTCGGTCAGCATGTTGTTCGCCTCTGCGTCCAGCGCGGCGCCCAGCGTGGCCGATGGGGATTCGCCGCTGCGCCGCACCGGTTTCGTAACCGTGCCGCAGGTGGATGGCCGTGGCTACACGCTCATTGCCTCGATCAATACATTGTTCGACACAAACTTTCGTCGCCAGAGCCAGGCCTTTGGCGGCGCCCAGGGGGCGTTCCGGGTGTCGCCGCTCGTCGAGGCGGGGGTCGGGACACGTGTAGGCCGCCAGCAGCTGTTTTTGGGCGGCACGATCGGGCGGGATTATTTCATCGACAACAGCAACTTCAACCGCAATCGCTACAGCGTCGGCGGCGGCGCCAACCTGCGAGTCGGTAGCAGCTGCACCGGCAACCTCGGCGGGGAATTTCGGCGCCGGCAGCTGCTGCAAACAGATGCGGTGGCGCTGGCGGACAATGTGCAGAGAGACCTGATCGCGGGTGCTGCCTTCAATTGCCAGGGCCCGGTCGGGATCGGGTTTGGCGGCAGCGCCGTCTATAATCAGGCGCGTAACGAGCGGCTGGAACGCCAGCCCTTCGATTTCGACAGCTTCACCGTGGCGCCTCAGATTTCCTATGCGTCGCCGGTGCTGGGTATCTTCTCTCTCGGTGGCAGCTATCAGGAAGTTCGCTACCCCCAGCGCCAGGTGGCAACGCCCGATGGGCTGTTCCGCGACGGGCTGGACATTCTGTCGGCCCGGCTGGGCTATTCGCGCGATCTCGGCACTCGGCTGAGCCTGAATGTCGGGGCCAGCCTGATCGATGCAAGTGCGCAGCCGAGCTCGCAGCTTTTGCTCATCCCCGGGGTTGGCGGCGGCATTGCCGTGATCGATCGTGAAGGTTTCAAGGGCGCCGGTTTTGACAGCGCGCTCACCCTGAGGCTTGGCCAGCGCATGACCATAACCGGCTCTGCCGATCGCAGCGTGAACGGCGGGTTGAACGTCGGCGCGCTGTTCACGGTCCGAAATTCCTATGGGCTCGACCTTGATTACCGGCTTACCCCCGCGCTCAGCGCCGGTTTCGGTGGCACCATCTTCAACAGCAACTTCCGCGGCAGTTTTGCATCGCCAGACGAGCCGCAGCGGCGGGTGAGCGACAATAACCGCCGAGTCTATGGCCAGCTTGCCTATGCGCCGGGCAACCGGATGCGGGTTGTCGCCGAAGTCTCGCACCAGGATCGCGAATCGAATCCGTCGATTTTCAGCTTCAGCAGCACGACCGCGCTGCTCCGGCTGCAATTTACCTACGGCCGCAGCTAAGCGGATACGGGAAAGAAGGAAAACCTTATGGGAAACCGTCTTTTGGGCAACGGGCAGATGCCGATGTGGTTGGTAGTGCTGGTTTTGCTGGCCGGCCTCACCGGGCTTCAAATGCCGGCCGCAGCGCAGGAACAGGGCTATCTGCTGGGGCCTGACGATGCCATTCAGGTCATCGTCTACGGACAGCCCGAAGCCGGGATCGCCACCCGCATCAAGGCCGATGGAACCGTCGTGATGCCGCTCATCGGCACCTTGAAGGCTGAGGGACTGAGCAATATCGCGCTGGCGCAGTTGATCACCGACAAGCTGGTCTCCGGCGGCTTCCTCAAGCAGCCGGTCGTCAATGTCGAGGTCACCCAATATGTGTCGAAATCGGTGAATGTGGCCGGACGGGTGACCGCACCGGGCATCGTGCCGCTCGATCGGCCCTACCGGGCGCTCGAAGTGCTGTTGAAGGCTGGTTGGATACGCGACAATGGCGCTTCCTATGTCTACCTTCGCCGGCCCGGCGAGGCAGAAAAAAGGCTTGATGCGGAAGCGCTTGTGCGGGGCACCAGTGCGGAAGCAAACCCGCTGCTCCGGGCTGGAGACACGCTGTTCGTGCCCGATGCTGATCAGTTCTTCGTCTATGGCCCGGTCAACCGGCCCGGCGCCTACCCCATCATGCCGGGGATGACCGTGCGCCAGGCGCTTGCCATTGCTGGCGGGGTGAGTGCAACGGGCAACACCGGCAAGGTCGGCCTCGTGCGTGGTTCGGCCAAGGAAATCGATGCCGATGCCAGCCAGACAATTCAGCGCAATGATGTCATAATTGTAAAGGAACGTCTGTTCTGACCGTTTCGGCGATAAAATTCGGGTCGCCAAGACCGTTTTCAGACTAAGGTGTTATCCAATGAGCCTGATCCAGTTTCTCAATATCCTTATCGCTCGGCGGATGATCATTCTTGCCACGTTCCTGACCACGGTCATCGTGGCGGTCGGAGTGGCTTCGGTCCTGCCTGAGCGATATTCGGCCCGGGCACGGGTGCTGATGGACATCATCAAGCCCGATCCGGTCACCGGCCAGGCAGTCGCCGGTCGGGATCCGCGTTCCTACATCCGCACCCAGATCGAGCTGATCAAGGATTACCGGGTCGCTTCCGACGTGGTGGACCGGCTTGGCTGGCCGTCCAATCCGGCGGTTATCGCGGCGTGGCAGGCCGATACCGGCGGCCTTGGCGATCTCAGGCGCTGGGGCGCCCAGCGGATCATCGACAGCACCACCGCATCGATGGTCGCAAACTCCAACATCCTTGAAATCGAATATCAGGCGGTGACGCCTGAAGCGGCGCGCGAAGTCGTCAACCTTCTGCGGGAGGCCTATATCGAAGGGTCGCTCCGCTTTACCACCGACAGCGCCGGCCGTAACGCCGAATGGTACCGGGAGCAGGCGGAGGGCGCGCAGACCACCCTGCTGGAGGCAGAGGCGGCCAAGACCCGGTTCGAGCAGGAAAACGGCATTGTCATAACCGGCAACGGGGAGGCGGAAACCGCCAAGCTGGCTTCGCTGCAGGCAGCGCTTCTGGCGGCACGCAGCGCGCAGGGGCCACAGCAGTTTGCCGCCGCGCAGCAGGCAACCAATTCTCCGGTGGTGGACCAGTTGAAGATCCAGCTGGCGACATTGAACGACCAGATGGGGCAGGCAGCCGCGACGCTTGGCATGGAGCACCCAACCTACAAGGCGATGCTTTCCCGCCGCGAGATGCTGAATTCGCAGCTGATCCGCGAAAGCGGTGTGGCAAGGGCAGCCGGCGCTGCCCAGAGCGGTGCCACCCGCCGCTCCATTCAGGAGCTTGAAGGCGAGTATACCGTCCAGCGCGACAAGGTGCTGAAGATGAAGGAAACCCTTGACCGGCTGTCGCAGCTTCAGCGTGAAGTTGCCTTGCGCCAGGCGCAGTATGAAAACGCCGCCTCCAAGGGGGCCGAGCTGCGGCTTCAATCCAATGCAGCAGAAAGTGGCCTGGTAGTGCTCGGGGATGCGATTGTCGGTTCCGAACCTTCCTATCCCAACTGGGGTCAGGTCTGGGGGCTTTCGATCATATTCGGGCTTGGCCTCGGGCTGGCTCTGGGGCTGGTTGTCGAGCTGTTGCAGCGCCGTGTGCGCGGGCCGGACGATCTGCAGTTTGCCTCCCGGGCGCCGGTTCTGGCGGTTGTTGCCGATGCCCCGCGTTCGGCATGGCGCGAGCGTGGCCGGCAGTTGCTCACCCGGCGGCGGCTTGCTTTTGGTGCCCAGGGGGCCGCTGAATGAACGAAGCCGATACAGGTGACACACCGCCCGGCCCCGAGGGCGGGTCTGCCAGCCAGCCCGGCGGGCAGGCGCCCAAGGAGCGTGTGCCGCTGTGGTTGCCGCCCGAAAAGCGTGCCCAGATAGGTGCGGCACTGGCCGCTACCGGCCCTGCAAATGGCCCGGCCGAAGCCCCCGATCGGGCAGACGCCGAGCTGGAGCCCGAGGAAACGGGCGATTTCTCGCCGTTCAACGAAACGCCGGTTGCCGGCGGAGTTGACGATGGCAGCAGTGGCACCAGCGAGCCGCTGCGCGAGATACTGCAGCAGCTCGGCTATCTGTCCGAGGATCAGGTGGCGCGGGTGCAGGCGCATCGGGACAAGCGCGGGCTGGAGTTCGATGCCGCAGCGCTGGAGCTGGGCTTCATCACGCCCGACGATCTGGACCGTGCGCGCGAACGGTTGATCACCAGCCTTGCGCTCCGCACCCAGCCGCGCCGGCCGATTTCGGACGAGCTTTTCGTGATCCGGGAGCCGCGCGGGGTGCGCGCCGAGGCAGTGCGGCTGCTGCGGACCCAGATCATAGCCCAGCATTTGAAAGCCGGACGCCGCGGGCTCGCACTGGTAGCGCCGGTGGGTGGCAGCGGCTGCAGCAACCTGGTGGCCAATCTGGCTGTCTCTCTCTCGCAGGTCGGCATCAAGACGCTGCTTGTGGATGCCAATATGCGCGAGCCGCGCCAGCACTCGATCTTCGGTCTGGAGCGCGATGCGCCCGGGTTGTCCAGCTTCCTGTCGATGCAGGTGGGGCGGCCCGAGCGGGTGGTGCAGGCCAATGTGGTGCCCGGGCTTTCGGTTATCGCCGCCGGGCCAGTGGCCGCGCGCCCCCAGGAGCTGCTTTCCACCCGCCGCTTCCGCGACGGCGTGAACATGCTTTTGCGCGAATATGACATCGTGCTCTTCGATACACCGGCAGCCAACAGCAGTGCCGATTCCCTGACCATCGGGGCAGCGGCCGGCTATGTGCTGGTAGTAGCGCGGCGCAATTATAGTTTCTTCAAGGATATCAATACGTTGGTTGACCAGTTGGCGACCTCGCGGTGCCCGGTGATTGGCTCGGTATTGAACGAGTTCTGATCGTGGCAACGGTTGCAACCTCCGGCTACGACTGGTCGCAGGTGCTCAAGCGGCACTGGCCCTTGTTCTTTGGCATCGCGGCCATGGTGCTGCCCACATTGGTGTCGCTGGCGCGCGGCCCCTGGTCGGTGGAGACGGGCGTGCACGGCCCGATCGTGCTGGCTACCGGCCTGTGGCTCATCTTTGGCCGGCTCGATGAAATCCGCACCCATATGCGCCCCGGCTCGGCCGCGCTCACAGCGCTGATGATGGCGATTGCGGTGCCATTCTACGGATTTGGCCGCGCCTATGATTTCATCAGCATCGAGGTTGCGGGCTTGTTGCTGGCGCTGCTGGCGACGGCTTATGCGATAACCGGCGCCGAGGTGCTGAAGCGGCTATGGTTCCCGATTGTTTATTTCGGCTTTCTGGTGCCGATCCCGGGCTGGCTGCTCGATAGCGTTACCCAGCCGCTGAAGCTGCTGGTCTCCGAAGTGGTGACCGATGTGCTGGCCGGGTTCGGCTATCCGGCCGGAAGGGAGGGGGTGACGATCTTTGTCTCCACCTACCAGCTGCTGGTGGAAGATGCCTGTGCCGGCCTCAATTCGCTGGTCAGCCTTACCTCGATCGGGCTGTTTTATGTCTATATCGTGCGGGGTTCCAACTGGCGCTATTCGCTGCTGCTTCTGGCGCTGCTGCTGCCGGTTGCGGTGGGTGCCAATATGGTGCGGGTCGCAGCGCTGGTGCTCATCACCTATTATTTCGGCAATGCCGCCGCCCAGGGCTATCTGCACAATTTTGCCGGCATGGTGACCTTTGTCTCGGCATTGTTGCTGATCATGGGCGTGGACCAGCTGCTGAGCCCGCTCCGGGATGCGCTGGCCAAGCGGCAACGGGCATGAACCGGCGCGACCTACTGCTTGGCGGTGCCATGCTGGGCGCGGCCGGAACGGCCTTGGCGCTCACCCCCCGCCAGCGACTGATCCTGTTGAAAAACGGCCGCAAGCTGGAAGACATCATTCCGCGCAAGGTGGGCAGCTGGTCGATGACCCCGTCCGATTCTTTCGTGCTGCCCAAGAGCGAGGGCAGCCTCGCCGACCGGCTGTACAATGAGACACTGACCTGGTTGTTCGTGGCGCCCGACAATGTCCCGATCATGCTGGTGATTGCTTATGGCGCGGTCCAGAATGACGCCCTGCAGCTGCACCGGCCCGAGGTTTGCTACACTGCGGTGGGTTTTGTCATCGAGCAGTCGCGAGTGGTCAACCTGCCGCTCGGCGGCAGCGCCATGCTGCCGGTGCGCGAGCTGGAGGCGGTTTCCACCACACGGATCGAGACCATCACCTATTGGACCCGGATCGGGGATGACCTGCCAACAGACGGCAGCGACCAGCGGCGGGTCAAGCTGCGCCAGCAAATGGCCGGCTTTCTGGCCGACGGGATATTGGTGCGGATTTCCACCACCTCCGAAGCCAGCCCACCAGTGTTCGAGGCGCTTACGCGCTTTGCCGTTGAAATGGTTTCGGGAATGGCGCCGGCCGATCGGGATGTGCTTGTGGGCCGGCCGTTGGCGGCAAAGCTGCTGGCATGAGGCGGCCGGCCTTATTCCGCCCGGTCAAAGGGCTTGAGCGACAGCCATATGAAGGCCAGCGTGCCACCACCGGTGCCGACCGCGAGCAGGTGCCAGAGCGTGTCGCCGGACTTCAGCGCTTCGTTGCCAAGGTAGTTGGTAAGCGCGCAACCGATTGCAGCGATCAGATATTGCCAGAGATGATCGCGGGGTTCGCCCTGCGAGCGCTGCAGAAACAGCACGATAAGACCCGCGAACACCAGGATGGTCGACCAGTCATATACTGTTTCCATTGCTTAACACCCCAAAGATACACCATCTCTACACCAATTCCGGCCTTTGCCACCATGGCCTTGCAGCAGCGGGGCCAACTGTGAACAAGGTCCAGCTCCGTGCAGCCGCGATCGAGGCTGCCGAAGCCAGCACCGGGCCGGGCCTGCCGCTAGAGGCGGCGGTGCTGATGGTCCGCGTAATCGAGTTCCTGCTGGTGCTTGCATCGGGCTTTCTGGTGGCGGGCCTGCTCGGCGAACCACGACCGGGCATGGACGGCGCTGTTTATGGCCGGGTTATCCTTCTGGCCGGGCTGGTGTTCGCAGCGCTGGCGGAAACCATGGGCTGCTATGATCTCGACGCGCAATTTTCGCTGCGCACCGTTTGGCGGCGGCTTGCGGGAAGCTGGGTAATGACAGCGCTGTTCCTGATTACGCTGGGCTTTTTGTTGAAAGCGTCGGACGATGTATCGCGGGGCTGGGCGCTCAGCTGGTTTGTCAGCGGCGGCACGGCCATGCTGCTCACCCGGGCCGGAACCACCGTATGGGTGCGGCGACTGAAGAATCGCGGCACTTTCAACCAGAGGGTGGCCATATTCGGCGCCAGCCCGCAGGGGGTGCGCTTCGCCCAATATGTACAGTCCAACGGGCGCTTGACCATCACGCTGGTCGGCTTCTTCGACGACCGTACCGACAGCCGGGTATCCTCAGCGCCGGCCGGCCTGCAGGTGCTCGGCAATCTTTCGGCCCTTGTGGCCATGATCCGCGAAGGGAAAATCGACCAGGTTGTGGTGGCGTTGCCATGGTCTGCCGATGTGCGGCTGCAACAGATCGTCAGCCGTCTGGCGCTTACGCCGGTCCGCATCAGGCTGGCGCCCGATATGGCGACCTTTGCCTTTGCCAAGCGGCCGGTGGTGCTGCTCGGCGATATTCCGGTGATGACCCTGTTCGAGCGCCCGATCTCGGGCATGGACGCGCTGGTGAAGCGCGCCGAGGATCTGGTTCTGGGCACTCTGATTCTGGCGCTCATCTGGCCGTTCCTGCTGCTGGTGGCGCTTGCGGTGAAGCTTGATTCGCCGGGGCCGGTGTTCTTCCGCCAGCCGCGCGAGGGCTTCAACAACCGCAACTTCCAGCTGTTCAAGTTCCGCTCGATGTATCAGGACATGGGGCAGGTGGACGCGATCCGCCAGGCCAGCCGGGGCGATCCGCGGATCACCCGTGTCGGGCGGTTCATTCGCCGCACCAGCATCGATGAGCTGCCACAGCTGTTCAATGTGATTGCCGGCAGCATGAGCCTGGTGGGGCCGCGACCCCATGCCCCCTCCACCCGCGCCGGCGGGCGGTTGTTCTCCGATGTGGTTCAAAGCTATGCTGCCCGCCACAAGGTGAAACCGGGGATCACGGGCTGGGCACAGGTGTGTGGCTGGCGCGGTGAAACCGACACCGAGGAGAAGCTGGTGAAGCGGTTGGAGCACGACCTTCATTATATCGAAAACTGGTCGCCGGGCTTCGACCTCTACATCCTGTTCCGGACCGTGGGGGCCGTCGCGCTCGGGCGGGAAGCGTTCTGAGCTTCTGGCAATAAGAGCGCTTCGAGGCGCCTTGATCGGCAATTAAATAATTAAATTGCCCTTTCCAAAGACAGTTTTATTTTTTAAACCCCCTTCGTCGCGATTCGACAGCTTGTCGATCAAAACAGGCACGAAAGTGAGTAGGCAGCGTTATGGCGTCGACAGGTGAACATCTTCTGGTCCGTGAGCCAGCGAAGCCGCAGTCCAACCCGGTGCGGTCCCGCGCCGATTGGGATGCGATGCGCGCTGCCGTGCTCGCCGATCCGGGCGCTTTTCACGGCAGCATCGCCGCGCGCAACCTGCACTGGCTGGTGCCGCTCGATGGCGGTAGCAAGGCGTGGCTCACGCAAGCCGGCGAAGGCCGCTGGACTGGCTGGCGAGACGGCGGGCTGGAGGCTATCGAAGTTGCGCTTGGCGAGGATTTTCAGCCTTGGGAACAGGCGTTTGACGCAAGCGACGCGCCGCATTTCCGCTGGTTTTCGGGCGCCCGCACCAATTGCGCCTTCAACGAACTCGATCGTCATGTGCTGGATGGCCACGGCGCCGAGACCGCGATCATCTTCGAGGGTGACCGCTGGGACATGGCGGCGGAGGATGGCCGCGGCGCCCCGGTGGACAGCTACCGGATAAGCCGCCGCACGCTCCTGCTGGAGGCTGCCAAATGCGCGCTGGCGCTGGAAGCGCTGGGGCTGAAGCCGGGAGACCGGATCGCCCTCAACATGCCGAACATCCCTGCACAGGTGTTCTGGACCGAGGCCGCCAAGCGGATGGGCATCGTGTACACGCCGGTATTCGGCGGCTTTTCGGACAAGACCCTGTCCGACCGTATCCATGACGCCGGGGCCAAGGTGGTGATCACCGCCGATGGGGGTTTCAGGAACGCGCAAATCGTGGCGTTCAAAACCGCCTATACCGATCCGGCGCTCGATAATTATGTGCCTGTGCAGGCGGCCCTTGCCGCCATGACTGCGCGGCTGGCCGCGGATGATCTGGCGCTCGACCGTGTGGCTACCACCGTGATTGTAGAGGCTGTGAAGGACACGCTGGCCGGCGAAGTGACGGTCGAGCGCGGTGATGTGATGCGCGGCGTGGGCCGCGCATTGGCCGAGCTGGGCAAGGATGGCCGGGTGGATTCGGAAGGCTCGGCGCGCATCCGCATCGCGGTTGCCGAGGCGCTGGTGGAAACCCCGCCGCGCGTGCAGGCAGTGGTGGTCGCGCGGCACACCGGCCAGCCCGATATCGTGTGGCGCGACCGCGATGTGTGGGCGCACGACCTTACCGGCAAGGCGGAGGCAAAGCTGCTCGCCGCTGCCGGACTGGCCGACCGTGCCGCACTCGAAGCGCTTTCCGACCAGGATTTCGTCCGCGCGATCTGGAAAAGTGCGCCGCCGCTGGCAGTCGACGCCGAATATCCGATGTTCTTCATCTACACCTCGGGCTCCACCGGAAAACCCAAGGGCGTGGTACATGTGCACGGCGGCTATGCGGCCGGCATTGCCGAGACCATGAAGGTGGCCTTCGATGCCCGCCCCGGCGACACGCTTTATGTGGTGGCCGATCCGGGCTGGATCACTGGCCAAAGCTACATGATTTCGGCGCCGCTGCTCACCCGGGTGACCACGCTTATCGGCGAAGGCTCGCCGGTTTTCCCCCATGCCGGCCGTTTTGCCGCCACCATCGAGAGGAACGGCGTTACGCTGTTCAAGGCCGGGGTCACCTTCCTGAAGGCGATCATGACCGACCCGCAGAATCTGAAGGACTTCGAGGCCTATGATCTGTCGGGCCTGCGTGTCGCCACCTTCTGCGCCGAGCCGACCTCGCCGGCCGTGCAGGCGTTTGGCATGGCCAATGTCACGCCCACCTATATCAACAGCTATTGGGCCACCGAGCATGGCGGCATCGCCTGGACGCATTTTTACGGCAATGCAGACTTTCCGCTGAAGGCCGATGCCCGCACTTTCCCGCTGCCGTGGATCATCGGCGATGTGTGGGTGGAAGACACCGCCGGCGACCGCGCGGCAGTAGCACCGCTCGCGCGCGAGGGTGCCGGCGGGGTGAACTGGCGCCGGGCTGAAGCGGGCGAAAAGGGCGAGATCGTTATCGCCCAGCCCTACCCCTATCTGGCGCGCACTGTTTGGGGGGATGCCGCCGCCTTCACGGTGGAAGACGGCCGGGTCGCACCGGGCTGGCGCGGCGACAGCGGCCGCTGGACCGAAGGCTATTGGCAGCGCTGGCAGGGGGTCACCGCCTATACACAGGGCGATTTCGCCGTACGCCACAAGGATGAGGGCTTCAGCCTGCATGGCCGTTCCGACGATGTGATCAATGTCTCGGGCCACCGGATGGGGACCGAGGAGATTGAAGGCGCTATCCTGCGCGACAAGGCGCTCGACCCCAATTCGCCGCTCGGGAATGTGCTGGTGGTGGGCGCGCCCCACCGCGAAAAGGGCCTGACCCCGATTGCGTTTGTAACTGCCGCTCCCGGCCGCACGCTGGGCCGGGATGATTTCCGCCGCCTGTCCGATCTGGTGCGGGCGGAAAAGGGCGCGGTGGCAGTACCCGGTGATTTCATCGAGGTGCCGGCCTTCCCGGAAACCCGTTCGGGCAAATATATGCGCCGCATGGTGCGGGCGCTGGTGGAAGGCACACCGCTCGGCGATGTGACCACGCTCCGCAATCCGGAGAGCCTCGATGCCCTGCAGGCAGCGATAAGCGCTTGGGAACGCAAGCAGAGCCAGTCCGACGCGCAGGAGATATTCGACCGCTACCGCTATTTCCGGGTGCAGTATAACAGCCTCGCCGCTGCCGGCTCCCCGGACAAGAAGGTGGCGACGGTGTTCGTGTCAAACCCGCCGGTAAACGCGCTGAACGAACGCGCCATCGATGAGCTGGTGATCGTGGTCGAGCATCTGGCGCGCCGCGATGATGTGGCGGCAGTCGTGTTCACCGGTGATGGGACGGCGAGCTTTGTGGCGGGCGCCGATATCCGCCAGTTCCTCGATGAAATCCATACGATCGAGGAGGCCCGGGTGCTCCCCGCCAATGCCCAGCTGGCGTTCGGCAAGATCGAGGCGATGGGCAAGCCCTGCATCGCGGCAATCGGCGGCGTGGCGCTTGGTGGCGGCATGGAATTTGCGCTCGCCTGCCATTGGCGGGTGGCCGAGCCGCACGCCCGCTTCGGCCAGCCCGAAATCCGGCTGCGCCTGTTGCCGGGCTATGGTGGCACCCAGCGCCTGCCACGGCTTCTCGCCGACAAGCGCGGCCCCGAAGGCTTGCTCGATGCGCTGGAGCTGATCCTGGGCGGCCGCAGCATCGATGGCGAGTCCGCACACCATATCGGGCTGGTGGAAACACTGGCCGGTGGCGCCGATGATGCGCTCAGCCTCGCCCATGCCCAGGTGCGCGAATTCGTGCGCCACGGCGATCAAAGCGCGCTCGGCCGCACCTGGAAGGAGCGCCGCAAGGCGGCAAAGAACAGCTGGCAGCATCCCGGCTCGGTCGATCTGGATGAGGCGTTGGACGAGGATTTCATCCAGCGCATCCGCCGCCAGCTGAAATGGGCGGGGCGAGCCAAGGCCGGCGAACGCGCCATCGAGGCGATCCGCACCGGTTGGGAACAGGGCATGGCCGCCGGCCTCGCCCGCGAGGCAGCGCTGTTTGCCGAAGCGGTGATCGACCCGGAAGGCGGCAAGACCGGTATCCGCCAGTTCATCGAGAAGGAAAGCCCGCCGCTGCCGGTGCGCCGCGACGGCGTGTATATCGAGGCCGATCAGCCGGCACGGGCGAAGATGCTGGAAGCGGCCGGCGATCTGCTGCCGCGCGGCAGCGCCTTCTATCCCGGAATCACCGCCATCCCCGGCCACCAATATGCCTTTGGCATTGCCCGCAGCCCCGATACCGGCGCTCCGCAGTTTGGCCCGCCGGCCACGCATGAGCGCGAGCTGGTGGTCCCGGTGCCCGACCCGGAGCCGGCGGAGGCGCTTGTCTATCTTCTCACTTCGGAAGTGAACTTCAACGATATCTGGGCATTGACGGGCATTCCTGTGAGTCCGTTCGATGCGCATGAGGAAGATGTACAGATAACCGGATCGGGTGGTCTGGCGCTGGTGGCGGCGCTTGGCAGCGAAGCCCGCGCAGAAGGCCGGCTCAAGGTGGGCGATCTGGTGGCGGTCTATTCCGGCACCTCGGACCTGCTTTCCCCCATGGCCGGGCGCGATCCCATGTATGCGGATTTCTCCATCCAGGGCTATGAAACCAAGTCCGGCAGCCATGCCCAGTTCCTCACTGTGCAGGCGCCGCAGCTGCACGCCGTGCCGGGTGATCTCACGCTTGAACAGGCGGGCAGCTATATCCTCAACCTCGGCACCATCGTGCGGGCGCTGTTCACCACGCTCGACATCACCGCCGGAAAGACCATCTTCATCGAAGGCTCGGCCACCGGCACCGGGCTCGATGCGCTGAAAACCGCAAAGGCCAGCGGGCTGGCGGTTACCGGGCTGGTATCGAGCAAGGCGCGGGCGGAATTCATCGCCGGCAAGGGTGCAGTCGGCGCCATCGACCGGACCGAAGCGCGCTTTGCTGGGCTGTTCACCAGCGTGCCGCACGGCAAGGGAGCAGCCGAATGGGAGGCGGCGGGCGCCCCTCTGCTGGAGGAATACAAGCGGCTGAACGGCGGCAGATTGGCCGATTTCGCCGTGAGCCATGCGGGCGAGACCGCTTTTCCGCGGAGCTTCCAGCTGCTGGGGGAGGGCGGCGTGCTGGCCTTTTACGGCGCTTCCTCAGGCTATCACCTCAGCTTCATGGGCAAGCCCGGCAGCGCGTCTGCCGAGGCGATGCTGGCGCGTGCGGGTGCGCGCGGCGGGGAGGCGGTGCTGATTTTCTACGGCCCGCGCTCGCGCAGCCTCACCGACCAGACCGGGCTGGAGATGATCGAGGCCGCCCGTGCCATCGGCGCGCGCACGGTCGTGGTCACCAACACCGACGGGCAGCGCGAATTCATCCTCTCGCTGGGCTTTGAAGATGCGGTGGCGGGCGTGGTGAGCCTTGAGGCGATCAAGCGCCGCGAGGGGGCAGCGTTCGACTGGCCGGATACCATGCCAAGGCTGCCGGTGGCGCGCGAGGATATCGATAAATTCCGCATCGCGGTGCGCGATTTTCAGGACCGGACCTTGAAGCCGTTCGGAAGTGCGGTCGGCAAGCTGCTGCGTTCGCCCGATAATCCGCGCGGCAACCCCGATATCATTCTCGAGCGGGCCGGGCAGGACACGTTGGGCGTGACAACGGCGCTGGTGAAGCCCTTCACCGGCCGGGTGGTCTATCTGGAGGACATGGCGGGCCAGAGCTATAATTTCTATGCGCCGCAGGTCTGGACCCGGCAGCGGCGGATCATCACGCCTACGGCTGAAATCCGCGGCACGCACCTGTGCAATGCCTATGAGGTGACCCGGATGAACGACATGGTCGCCGCCGGCCAGCTCGATGTGACCGAGCCCACCGTGGTGCCATGGGAAGGGCTTCCGGAAGCGCACCAGTCGATGTGGGACAACCGCCACTCGGGCGCCACCTACATCGTCAACCACGCGCTCCCCGCCATGGGGCTGCGGAGCCGCGACGAACTGTTCGAAGCCTGGGCTGCACAAAGTGCCGGAGACAGCAAATGACCAGCATCACCATCACGCCCGACAGCAACCCGGCTGTGCTCACCACCCGCCCCGGCCGCCTTGCCGGCAAGGTGGCGGTCGTTACCGGCGCCGCCGGCAATCTGGGGCAGGGCATTGTCCGCCGCTACCTTGAGGAAGGCGCCACCGTGGTCCTCACCGGGCGCGACCGGACCCGTACCGAAGCCGCCCGCACCGCGATCCTCGGCGATCTCGGCCTGCCGGATGACCGCGCGTCCATCGTGGTGATGGACGGCGCCGATGCCGACAGCGTGCGCGCCGGCATTGCCGAAGTGGTGGCCCGCCACGGCCGTATCGATGTGCTGGTGAACAATGCAGGGTCCGCCGGGCCGAAGCAGCCTATCCAGAACCTGCCGCTGTCCCACGCCGATCTGGCCGCACTGCAGGCGGCTGGCAGCACCGATACCGAGACAGTGGGCGATGCCGCCCGCAACATCATGGTGGTGGCCTGGAACCTGGTGCGCGCCGCTGCCGGCGCCATGGGCCCGGGCGGCTCGATCATCAATGTCTCCACCATCTTCAGCCGCACCGATTATTATGCGCGCGCCGCCTATACGGTTCCCAAGGCGGCCCTGAACGCGCTTTCGCACCGGCTGGCAGTTGAGCTCGGCCCGCAGGGCATCCGGGTCAACCTGTTGTTCCCCGGTCCGATTGCGTCCGAGCGCATCCGCACCGTGTTTGCAGCGATGGACGGGCTGCGCGGCGATGCGGCTGGCTCCACTGCCAATCACTTCTTCGACAAGATGGCGCTTGCCCGGCCGCTGGACGGCGCAGCACCGGTAAAAACCTTTCCGCTGCCAGCCGATATTGCCGGCACCTGCGTTTTCCTCGGCTCGGACGAATCGTCCGCTTTTTCGGGCCATGATTTCGAGGTGACGCACGGCATGGCGGTTCCCAAGGAATCAGCGGCCGCCTATGTCTCGCGCCCGACGATGCGCAGCATCGATGGCGGCGGCCTGGGCGTGCTGGTTTCGGCCGGCTCGCAGGTGGAGGACGCTGTTTATCTGGCCAAGGTGCAGGCGGGGTACGGCGCTGCCGTGCTGCTTGGTTTCCATGCCGAGCCGGCGGCTGCGGAGGCGCGCGAGCTGCTGGGGCCGGATACAACGATCATGGTGGCGCACTTCCCGCGCCACGACCATCTGGTGATGGACGCAGCGCTGGCCCAGTTCACTGCCGAGCACAGCGCGGTTACCGGTGCGCTGGTGCTGCCCACCCGGCCGGTCGGGTATTTCACCGGCGCACTCTCCGAGGCTTCGGATGCGATGGTGGAGCGCTTTGTCGATGATGAGCTAGAAGCGAACATGGCGGTCGCGCGCACGCTCAGCCGCTATTGGAAGCAGCAGCCGGCGCTGCTGCACGACCCCCGCTTCGTGTTCGTGTCGAACGGGGATGACGGTGCGGGCAACCATTACGCCGATCTGCTGCGTGCGGCGCAGGAAGAGCTGATCCGGGTGTGGCGCGATGAAAGCGCTGTCGATCTGGCGCATGGTCGGCGTGCCCAGCCGGAATGGGGCAACCAGATTATCCGTACCAGCAACCGCGAGGATGAAGCATTGGGCTTTGCCGCCGGCCAGGCCGCGCGGATCGTGCTGAAGGAGCGGCGGATCGAGCCGATCAACCTCTATCTCCCGGCCAACATCGGCGAGGCCACGGGCGCCAAAAAGGCCATGGCCGGGGCGGCTGAAAACATCACCGGCATGCACCGTGGCAAGGTGGCGCTCATCACCGGCGGCTCGGCGGGAATCGGCGGGCAGGTGGCACGGCTGCTGGCCCGCGCCGGCGCCAAGGTGATGATGGTGGCGCGGCGACAGAGCGAGCTCGATGGCGCCCGTGCCCGCATCATCAGCGAGCTTGAGGATATCGGCTTTTCGGGTGTGGAGCGCCGGGTGAAGGTGCTCGCCGATATCGATGTGGCCGATCTCGCCAGCCTGGAACATGCCATGGCGGAGACGTTGAAGGCGTTCGGGCGCATCGATTATCTCATCAACAACGCCGGCATTTCGGGCGCCGAGGAGATGGCGGTCGATATGGAGGTGGATGCATTCCGCCGCACCCAGATGGCCAATCTCATCTCAAACTATGCGTTGATCCAGGCCGCGGTGCCGCTGATGAAGCGCCAGGGCTCGGGCTATATCCTCAATGTCTCCAGCTATTTCGGCGGTGAGAAGTTTCAGGCGGTCAGCTATCCCAACCGCTCCGATTATGCGGTTTCAAAGGCTGGCCAGCGGGCGCTGGTGGAAAGCTTGGCGCGGCACCTCGGGCCGGAAATCCAGATCAACGCCATCGCACCCGGCCCGGTGGACGGAGACCGGCTGGCGGGGCTCGGCGGCAAGCCCGGCCTGTTCGAGCGGCGTGGCCGGCTTATCCTCGAGAACAAGCGGCTGAACGCGGTGCACGGCGCGGTGGTGAAGGCGCTGAGGCGCGGCGAACCGCTGCCGGCGCTGCTCGGCCGGCTGGCGCGCAACGACAGTGTGCAGCTGAGCCATGATCGCAGCGTGCCGGCCGAGCTGCGCGAGCTGGCGCTGGCAGCCGCGCGCGAAGGCGATGAAAGCTGCTGCTGGGACCGGTATCTGCTCACCCCCATTCTTGGTGCAAAGCTGCTGCGGCGGCTGGCGCAGGGCGGCTGGATGACCGGCCAGGCGGAATGGCTGGCCCGCGCCGAAGCTGGCGACGGCGCCTGGCTGCTGCGGGTGCCGCCCGATGACCGGCCATGGCTGCCCGCTACGCAGATTGCGCGGGAAGCCGGCAAGGTGCGCAGCGGCGTTCTAAGCCAGCTGCACCTCGGCAAGATGCCGACCGAGACCGAAGTGGCGGAGGCGACCATCTACTTCCTGGCCGACCGCGCGGTATCGGGAGAGACTTTCATGCCCTCGGGCGGTCTCAATGTGGAGCGGTCTACCACCGAACGGGAGCTTTTCGGCAGCCCCAAGGCAGAGCGGCTGGCGCAGATGAAGGGCAAGACCGTCTGGCTGATCGGCGAGCATCTGGTCGATCATCTGGCCGCTGCTGCCCGCGCCTGCCTCGATTGCGGCGTGAAGCAGGTTCTGCTGCTGGTGCGCAGTGCCGAGGCCGGGGCTGCCATGGCCGCTGCCATCGGTTCGGATGCAGTTACCGTGCAGGTGATCGGGGACGAGATCGAGGCCGGCATCGATGCGGCCATCGCCCGCCATGGTTGGCCGACCACAGTGGTCTCCACGCCCATGCAGCCGCTGCCACTCTCACTGTTCGAAGGGCCCGATCCGCTGAGCGCACAGGGCTTTGCCGATGTGGTGGAGCATAACCTCACCCAGCATTTCCGGGTGGCGCGCAAGGTGAGCCTGTTCGATGGCTGCCAGCTGGTGCTGGTATCCCCCGATGTGCCGATGGGCGAGAAGGGGCCGGCATTTGCGCTCGCCAACTTCGTCAAATCCACGCTCCATGCCTTCACGGTCACGGTCGCGGTGGAGAACGAGCGACTGGTGCACGATGTGCCGGTGAACCAGATCAACCTCACGCGCCGCGTCCGCTCCGAAGAGCCGCGCAGCGCTGCCGAACATGACGAGGAGGTGGCACGCTTCGCCCGCGCAGTGCTGCTCGCCGGTGCGCCGCTGGCGGATGCGGAGGATTCGCGCTACCGGGCGCGCGTCTATCGCGGCCAGGCCATCACCGTCTGAGCGCGCGTCAGAAGCTGTAGACGACGGTCACCCGGCTCACGGTATCGGAGGTCTGGCGGCCTGGGGGCGGGTTCGATTCCGAGTTGAACTGGAACGAGGCCCGCGCCGATAGCGCGCTGTTGATCTTGGCAGTAAGCGCGCTGAGCGCCTGCACACTGTTGTTGCTGCCATCATAGAAATAGGTGGCATCCTCGGTGAAGGTCAGGTTCGGGGCGATCTGCCACCAGAAGCCGCCGCCAAGCCGGGCTGCAAAGGTGTTGTCGTTAAAACCGTTGGTGAAACGGGTCTGGCGCAGCGCCGGGCCGCCCTCGAGGTTGAGCCTGATGGTCGGGGTGTTGATCAGCTTGTAGCCAAGGCCGATCGATTCCGACAAACGGCTGTTGAAGCCTGAAAACCGATCCTGCTCATAGGCCAGCGTCAGCAGCGAATAGAGGCGCGGGGTAATGTTGTAATTGCCGGCATAGCTGGCGAGATAGCGTTCGCGCGTCGTTACCCCGTCCTGCCGCTGAAAATCCGCAAAGCCGTGCAGCACATGCTTCCAGCGCGTGGTTTCCTTCACCAGATCGATCCCGATGGCGATGCCGCGGGTGTTGGTGTTGCCGCTGGACAGGAAAGCGCCCGCCTCTCCCGAGCCGGACCAGCCTTCGGTGAACCCCTGCGAAGCCAGCGCCTGCGCCCGGGCTTCGCTCTGCGCCTCGGCAATGGCGGCTACCTTGGCATCGATTTCTGCGGCCGAATCCGGCTCGGCACCCTTGGCAAGGTCTGCCACCATCTTCAGCTTGTCGGCATCACTGGCAGCAGCATCGAGCATCTTGTCGATAACCGGCGGGATCGGTTTTGCCATCAACGGCGCGGTGCCAGACAAGAGCAGAGCAGCAAGCAGGGGGCGAACCATGAGTGTATCTCCAAACAGGGAAGCTGGCCCGGCACCAGGGCCGGTATTAGCCCTGTAAAGTGCGCGCATTCGGCTTTTGCCGCCCGGCGATTAAAGCTAAGAGCCGGTTATGACAACTGCTGATATTCAGCCCATCGCACTGTCGCTGGTCGATACCGAAATCGAGGCTGCCGCTGCTGCCTTTGGCGATGCCTTTGTGCGCACGGGCTTTGCCGTGGTCAGCGAGCATGGAGTTCCAGAAAGGGTTATCCGCCGTGCTTCGGGCGCAGCCAAGGCGCTGTTCGCACTGCCCGAAGCCGCCAAGGCCGCCTATGTGCTACCCGGCGGCGGCGGCCAGCGCGGGATGACTGGCTTTGGCATAGAAACCGCAAAGGGCGCTGCCGCGGTCGATCTGAAAGAGTTCTGGCATATCGGCCGCGAGCTGCCCGAAGGCCATGCACTGGCCCATAGCATGCCACCCAATGTCTGGCCCTGGGAGTGGCCCGACTTCAAGCCGGCCTCGCTCGCACTTTATAATTCGCTTGAAGATGCCGGCCTCAAAATATTGAAAGCAATCGCGGTTTATCTAGGGTTGGCGCCGGATTTTTTCACGGCCCCGGTCACGGATGGCAATTCCGTGCTGCGGCTGCTGCACTATCCACCCATGCGAGGCAATGAAGGAAGCTCGATCCGCGCCGGTGCGCATGAGGATATCAATGTCATCACCCTGCTGCTGGGCGCGGAAGAGGCCGGGCTGCAACTGCTGGACCGCGAGGGGCAGTGGCGCGATGTGGTGGCGCCGCCGGGCAGCCTGGTCTGCAATATCGGAGATATGCTGCAGCGGCTGAGCGGTGGCCGGCTGCCCTCCACCACCCACAGGGTCATCAACCCGGCTGCCGATCGGCGCGGCATGGCCCGGTATTCGATGCCCTTCTTCCTGCACTTTCGGCCCGATTACCTTATCGAGACATTGCCCGGGGGCCCGCGCGACTGGCCGCCTATGCTTGCCGATGCGTATCTGGCCGAGCGGCTGCGCGAGATCAAACTTCTGTAATCAAAATGCAATCAGCAACGCCCATGAGGGCAGCACAGCTACGGAGACCGACAATGCGAAACATGATCTTGGCGCTGGCGTTTGTGGCAGCGCCGGCAATGGCGCAGCAGCTCGTAACCCCAGTGAAGGACGATTCCTATTGGCAGGCCGGCCGTGCCAAGGTGGCGGAACGGGCGCAGCTTGCCGGCAAGCAGAAGCGGGCGAAGAATGTCATCCTCATCGTGGGGGACGGGATGGGGGTCACCACCGTCGCGGCGGCGCGGATCTTCGATGCGCAATACCCTGATGACGGCCGCCCGCGGCAGAGCGGCGAGGAAAACCTGCTGTCTTTTGAAAAAATGCCGTATTCGGGGCTGGTAAAGACCTACAACACCGACGCGCAGGTATCAGACAGCGCCGGCACCGCAGCCGCGCTCAATACCGGTGTCAAAACCCGCATCGGGGTCATCAACTTCGGCCAGAACCAGATGGCCGATGCCTGCGCCACGCCTGCTGCGCTGCCGAACACTTTTGCCGAAATGGCAAAGGGGCAGGGCATGTCGGTCGGAATCGTCACCACCACGCGCATCACCCATGCCACGCCGGCGGCGGTCTTCTCCCATGTCCCCAACCGCAATTGGGAGGGGGCAGACCGTGCCTTCCCCGCCGCTGAGCGGGCCATGGGCTGCAAGGATATCGCCACCCAGCTGGTCGAATTCGCGCCCGGTGGCGGGCTCGATGTGGTGCTCGGCGGTGGAATCGAGCGGTTTCTGCCCAATGGCAGCGGCGGCATGCGCGATGACGGCAAGGACCTTGTGGCCGGCTGGCGCCAGCGCTTTCCGGCCGGGCATTTCGTAAGCGATGCCAGCAGCTTTCGGGCGCTCGATCCGAAATCACCCGGCCCTGTACTGGGGCTGTTGAACCGCGATCACATGACCTTCGAGGTGGACCGCGACAAGGCCAAGGAGCCCAGCCTGACCGAAATGGCCAGCTTTGCTGTGAAACGCCTGCAGGCAAGTTCTCCCAAGGGCTATTATCTGATGATCGAGGCCGGGCGCATCGACCATGCCCATCATGCCAGCAACGCCTATCGCGCGCTCTCGGAAACCCAGCAGATGAGCCATATGGTGGAGGCGGTTCTGAAGCTGGTGAACCCCGAGGACACGCTGGTGCTGGTCACCGCCGATCATAGCCATACGCTCAGCTTTGCCGGCTATCCGGCGCGTGGAAACGACATTCTGGGTTATATCAAGAGCGCCGCTGGCGGGGAATCGCGTGGTCCGGTTACGCCGGAGGGCTATGCGCTCGATGATCATGGCCAGCCGATGACCACTTTGAGCTATGCCAATGGCGCCTTTGTAGGCCCGCCGTTGTCCCGGCTGCTGCCGCCCAACGACAAGAACTTCCTGTCACCCAAGACCTTCGGAACCTCTTCCGAAAGCCATGGCGGTGAGGATGTGCCGCTCTATGCCACCGGTCCCGGCGCGCGGCTGGTCGGCGGTGTCATCGAGCAGAATGTCGTGTTCCATATCATGGCCGAGGCGCTCGGCTGGAAGTGATCAGGCGTAATCGGCGCCGGTAAACCACAGGCCATCGGGCGGCGCATTGAGCACCAGTGCCGCCCGGTCGCGTGCCGCCAACGCGCGCTCCAGATCGTCAACCGTCCATTGCCCGGTGCCAACAAAGCGCAGGCAGCCCACCATCGAGCGCACCTGGTGGTGGAGGAAGCTGCGCGCCTCCGCCTCGATGAACAGGTTTTCACCGTCGCGGGACACGTCCAGCCGCTCCAGCGTCTTTACCGGCGAAGCCGCCTGGCAAGCCAATGCCCGGAAGGTGCTGAAATCATGATGGCCGACAAGGCTCTGGGCGGCATGGTGCATGGCCGCTTCGTCAAGCGGCAGCGTCACCCGCCACGCCAGCCCCTGCTGCCAGCTGAGATCGGCCCGGCGGTTGATGATATGGTAGCGGTAGCGGCGGCGCAGGCAATCGAAACGGGCATGAAACCCCGGCGCCTCCGCGCACGCCAGCACCGCTACCGGCCGGGGTCGCAGCCGGGCATTCAGCCCTTCCATCAGCCGGAACGCAGCAAGCCCGGTTTCGATATCGGCATGGGCCACCATGGCGCTGGCGTGCACGCCGGCATCGGTGCGCCCGGCCGCATGCACGGTCGTGGTCTCGCCGGTAATCGCCTTGATAGCCGCTTCCAGCGCGCCCTGCACGGATGCGCCATTGGTCTGCCGCTGCCAGCCAAAGAACGGCCGTCCGTCATATTCCAGCAGGAAGCGGAACCTGGTCATCCGAGCCTGGTGCCCGGCTCTATCTGCCATCCCCGCAAAAGCTCCGCTGTCTGCATGGCAGGCTTGCCGGCACGCTGCACAAGGCTGGGCCGCAGCAACCCTTCGCCGGTGCCGATAGCCAGCCCGGCATCGGCCACCACCCCCGGCGGCGCCTTTCCGGGCACTATTTCGGCGGCAAGAATCTTCAGCCGTTCGCCTGCCACTTCCGTAAAGGCGCCCGGCGCCGGGTTGAAAGCCCGTACTGCCCGCTCGATGGCAGCCGCCGGTGCGGTCCAGTCGATCCGCGCCTCCTCCTTCGAAATCTTGGCGGCATAGGTCACGCCCGCATCGGGCTGGGCCACCGGCTCGGGAGCCTCGGCCAAAGCGCGCAGCAGCAGGCGGGCGCCCATCTTCGCCAGCGCTGCCGCCAATGTGCCGGCCGTGTGCGCGCCAACGGCCATGGCCTCCGCCAGCAGCATCGGCCCGGTATCGAGCCCGGCCTCCATCTGCATGATGGTAATGCCCGTCTCCCTGTCGCCCGCCAGAATGGCGCGCTGGATGGGGGCAGCGCCCCGCCAGCGCGGCAGCAGCGAGCCATGGATGTTTATGCAGCCCCTCGCGGGCGTATCGAGCACCGGTTGCGGAAGGATAAGGCCATAGGCCGCCACGACCGCCACATCGGCGCCATAGGCGGCCAGCCTCGCCTGCGCCTCGGCATCCCGCAGCGTGCGGGGGGTTTCCACCGCTATTTCCAATGCTTCGGCCCGCTGGTGCACGGGGCTTTTGCGCAACGCTTTCCCGCGCCCCGCAGGCTGCGGAGCGCGGGTATAGGCCGCCACCACCTGATGTCCGGCGCCGTGCAGCGCATCAAGCGCTGGCACGGCAAATTCCGGGGTTCCCATGAAGATTATCCGCATGGGCGGCTGGTTAGGCGGTTTTTCCGGGCGCGGGAAGCGCCAGAGCTCAGCTGCCCAGCGTGGTCACGGACCGGCGGTTGATCGCATAGGCCGCTTCATCGGCGCCGTCCGCCTCGGGGCGCTCCTTGCCGTAGGAGATGGTTGCCATGCGGCCGGTGCTCACGCCCTGTGCGGCCAGGTAATTCTTGGCCGCAGTCGAGCGCCGCTCGCCCAGAGCAAGGTTGTATTCGCGGGTGCCGCGCTCATCGGCATGGCCTTCCACGGTCACGCGGATGCTCGGGTAGCGGTTGAGCCAGGTGGCCTGGCGCGCAAGGATGGCCTGTGCCTCGCCGTCCAGCTCATAGCTGTCATAGGCGAAGCGCACCCGGTCAGCCCCGGCCTGGGCAATGAAATCGGCAAGGCTGCCCGGCACGATCGAACTGCTGACCGCCGGAGCCTGCGCCATGGGAGCCATTGGAGCAGGGGCGGGAGCGGCTGCCTGTGGCGGCGGCGGCGGCGGAAGATCTTTTTTCTTGGTGGCGCAAGCGCTCACTGCAAGTGCCAGTACCATGACCATGGGAAGCGCGGTTTTGGACTTGATCATGAGTATATCTCTCCTAGTGGCAGATAGTGGGTGGCAATAAACGCTGCCTTACACGTGAATTGTTTAACCTTTATGGGGCCAAGCGGCAAGCTGAGGCCTCCCACTCTATTCCAGTAACGGCGACCAGGCGGGGTCGGATCCATCAAGCGGCGTGGGCAGACGGCGCTCATTCTGGCCGGAAAGATCGACTGTCCACAGCGAAGGCGGGCCACCGCGGTTCTGGCGGAAATACATGATCACCCGGCCATTGGGGGACCATGTGGCACCTTCATCCTGATAGCCGTTGGTAAGCGCGCGCTCGCCGCTGCCATCGGGCTTGATGACCGAAATGGCGAAGCGGCCGGCCCCGAAGCGGGTGAAGGCAATCAGATCGCCGCGCGGGCTCCAGACCGGCGATCCGGCACGGCCATCGCCAAAGCTTATCCGGGTCTGGTTTGTGCCGTCGCTGTTCATCACATAGAGCTGCTGGGCGCCGCCCCGGTCGCTCTCGAACACGATCTTGCTGCCATCGGGGGAATAGCTGGGCGAGGTTTCGATGCCCGGCTGGGTGGTCAACCTCGTCAGCCGCCGGCCGGTCAGTTCCAGCCGGTAGATATCGGTATTGCCGCCCACCGCCATCGAGAACACCAGGTTCTGCCCATCGGGCGAAAAGCGCGGCGCAAAGCTCATGCCCTGAAAGGTGCCGATCGATTCCTGCCGGGCGGTGCCAAGCGTGTAGAGCCACACCCGCGGCCGGTTCCCCTCGAAGCTCATATAGGTGATCTGCTGCTGGCTGGGCGAAAAGCGCGGCGTAAGCACCAAATTCTGGCCCGAGGTGAGGAAACGGTGGCCGGCACCGTCCTGGTCCATGACCGCCAGCCGCTTGATCCGGTTCGAGCGCGGGCCGGTCTCGGCGATGTATACAACCCGGCTGTCGAAATAGCCGGTCTCGCCGGTAAGCCTTGAATAGACGAGATCGGCGCATTTGTGCGCCACCCGCCGCCAGCCGGCAGCGGTGGTCACAAAGCCCTGCCGGGTCAGTTCCTCGCCGGCAAACACATCATAGGCATAGCAGGCGAGCGTGATGCCGCCATCCGCATTGGCGGTAACGGCGCCGGTAATTAGCGCCTGTGCCGCCACCGTGCGCCAGCTGGCAAATTGCGGCCGGGTAACATCGGGCAGTGCCACCTGGGTGGTGAACGCCGCCGGCGCAATCGGGCGGAACAGGCCCGACGAGCGAAGGTCGTTCGAGATCACCTCGGCAATGCGCGCGCCAAGCTCGGTGGTGGTGCCGGCTGCTGTCTGCACTTCGGTTGTTGCCGGCATGGTCGGCACCGCAATCGGCATCGGCTGGCTGATGCCGCTGTTGATATCCACCCGCAGCTGGGCCGCAGCCGGCGATGCCAGCGCAAGCAGGAGTGGGAGGAGGAACAGGCGAGACATGGCGGTCCTTTCGCGAGCAATCTCAGGTCATCGATTCGGGATCGAAGTTGATCTCGACCGATTTCCAAAAGGGGTAAAGGTCAGCGGGCAGCTTGAGCGGCGAACAGCGCAGCACCGCCCGCCGGGCAGTTTCGGCAAAGGCCTGGGCATAGGCGGCGTTCTGGCCGGTGGCGCCGGTCTGGGCAATCACGCGTGGCTGGCCGATCACGCCGCCATCCGTGCCGAAATCGGCAGCAATGAGCACGGTCATCTTGCGCACATCGCGGCCGCCGATGGGCGGGTTCCAGCACGGCGCCACCTGCGCGCGGATCGCCTGCGCCAGCGTGGCGGCTGCGCGCGGATCGATGGTGGCAGATTTGGGCCGCGCCGCCTCGATGGACTTTGCCAGCGCGGAAGTATCGAGCGGCTTGGTCTTCGCCTTGGGCAATGCCTTGTCGATAAGGTTTGCCAGCGTCGCGGTATCGAGCGCCTTGGTCTTGGCAGCGGGTTTGGGCTCGGGCTTGGGCAAAGGTGCCGGATCGGGCAGGGCCTCGGCCACCGGATCGGGCAGGGGCGGTGCATCGGCGGGGTCCGGCGCGCTGGTTTCCTGCGGTGCGGCTTCCATCGAGGGCCGGGGCGCTTCGGTAACGCGCGGCACATCGGCAATATCCACGAAATCCACCGGTATCGCCTCGTCGGCGGGTTCGAGCGGTTTTGCCGACCATTGCCAGCCAACCGAAAGCACGCCCACCAGCGCGATATGCGCCAGCCCGGCCAGCAGCAGCGCCCGGCCTTCCTTTGCCTCACCTTCGGGCGGTGCCAGAAGCCGTCCGGCAGCGAGGCTCATGCCGCCCTCACTGCGGGCCGCTCCCGCGCCCGGCCTTCTCCCCGTCGGACACCAGCGCCACCTTCTTGAACCCGGCGGCAGAAACCTCGCCCACCACCCGCATCACCTCGCCGTAATCAAGGCTGCGGTCAGCGCGCACATACACCCGCGCCTCATCCGAGCGCGCCTCGCGCAGTGCCGCCAGCTTGTCGGCCAGCGCCTCGCCCGGCACCTCCAGTGCATCCACGAACAGCCGCCCTTCGGCGTCGAGGCTCAGCTGTATGGGCTTGTCGTCCGATTGCAGCGCCTTGGCCTTGCTGTCGGGCAGATCGACCGGAACACCTGCCACCAGCAACGGCGCTGTCACCATGAAGATGATGAGCAGCACCAGCATCACATCGACCATGGGGGTGATGTTGATCTCGGCCATCGGCTGGCGCCGCCTGCGGCCGGAGGAGGGCATGCCCATCGCCATCTAGCGGCTTTCCATGCTGTCGAGCTGCCGGCTGAGCAGCCCCTGAAATTCCTCGGCAAAGGCCAGCAGCCGCGCTTCCAGCCGGCCCACGCCGTGCAGCAGCCGGTTATAGCCGATTACGGCCGGAATCGCTGCGAACAGCCCGATGGCGGTGGCGAACAGCGCTTCGGCAATGCCCGGCGCCACCACCGCCAACGTGGTGTTCTGCGAGGCGGCGATGGCCGTGAAGCTGCGCATGATGCCCCACACGGTGCCGAAAAGCCCCACGAACGGCGCAACTGAGCCAATAGTGGCCAGCACGTTCAGCTTGTCCCCCAGCGTGTCGATCTCGCGGGCGATGCTCACCTGCGCCACCGAGGCCAGCCGCATTCGCAGGCCCTCGCGGTCAAAACGGCCCGGCGCCAGGCTGCGGCGCCATTCGTTCATGCCGGCAACGAACATCCGCGCCGATGGGTGCTGGGCGCGGGTGGCCGGGTCATACAGCGAATCGAGGCTCTCCGCCTTCCAGAACCAGTCCTCGAACTTCTTTGCCTCCCGGTTGATGGTGCGGATGGCGCGCGACCGCTCGAAGATGATCGCCCAGGACCAGATGGAGGCGCCGAGCAGCCCCAACATCACCGCCTTCACGATGATATCGGCCTGCAGGAACAGCGCCCAGGGGCTGAGGTCGGCGGCAGCCTTGACGACGGGGTTCATACTTTCTCCGCTGTGGCGCTGA
>JBBQIP010000001.1:0-70749 GCA_038325045.1 Sphingomonadales bacterium | reverse complement strand
GGCGGCGGGGTTTCGGCCGGCATCTTCGCCGGGCTGAACACCGGCCTCGGCTCCGGCGATGATGCCGGCCATGTGCGCGAAAACCGGGCGCGGGCGGTGGCAGCGGTGGCGCCGGGGGCGCGGCTGCTATCGCTGCACCAGGTGCATAGCGCCACGGTGATCACCGCCGATGCGGCCTTTCTGGCGGGTTTCGAGGAAGCCGACCGGCCGCGCGCCGATGCGCTCGTTACCAGCCAGCCGGGCGCAGCGCTGAGCGTGTTGGCCGCCGATTGCCTGCCGATTTTGCTGGCGGACAGCGAGGCCGGGGTGATCGGCGCCGCCCATAGCGGCTGGAAGGGCGCGCTTGCCGATATCGGCCCCGCCACGGTCGCGGCGATGGTGGCGCTGGGGGCGCGGACCGACCATATCACCGCCGCCATCGGCCCGGCCATCCGCCAGCCCAGCTATGAGGTGGATGCCGGCTTCCGCGACCGGTTTCTGGCCACAAGCGCCGCCGCCGAGCGGTTTTTCGTGGCCGGCAAGCCCGGCCATTTCCAGTTCGACCTGCCCGGATTTGCCGGCTGGCGGCTTTGCGAAGCCGGCGTCGGCACGGTGATCGACACCGGGATAGACACCTACCCCGATTCCGCCCGCTGGTTCAGCTACCGCCGCACCACCCATGCGGGCGAGCCGGATTATGGCCGGCAGATATCGCTTATCGCGCTTTGATGCAGGCTTTGCCGGCCGGCAGACCCTATTCCCCGAAACCCTTGGGCGCGGGCGATATGGTGTTGATCACCCCTGCGCCGATCTGCTCCACCTCCAGCGCGCGCTCCGCCACTTGCGAAGGCGTGAAGCGGAAGGCGCCGTCGATGCCCGAAAAGCCGCGCCGGCTGGATAGCGACCCCACCGGGAACGGCTTGCCGATGGGCCAGCTGCCGGCAATGGAATTGACCAGCAGCACCGCATCATAGCCAAGGCTGGCCAGCCGCGAGGGGGTGGTGCCATGGCGCTGCCGGTAGCGGCCCGCCAGCGTGCGGAAGTTGCCATCGGGCACGGTGGCGAACAGCGCGCCGCGCATTGCTGCTGCCTGCGCCAGCCCGGGCTCGTTGTTCCAAAGCTCGGTGCCGAGCAGGGTTATGGTTCCCGGCGGCGCGCCGAACCGGCTGAGCGCGGGCAGGAACTGCGCCGCTGCAGTGCCTGCATCGGCGATGAGCAGCGCCTGGAAAGGCACCGGCGCGATCTGGGCGGCATTGGCCTTGGAGCGCTGGTCGAAGGCGGTGACCGTGCGCACGGCTGCGCCCATCTTGGCAGGCTCGCGGCTGTAGGTGGCAATGGCGGTGGCGCGGCCGCCGCTGGCGCTTACGGCGCGCACGAATGCGGTCTGGGCGCGTTCGCCGTACACGCCGGCCGGCACCAGCGCTGCAAAGCGTTCCACGCCGCGGCTGCGGGCATAGGCAACCACCCGGGCGATCGATTGTTCGGGCTGGAAGCCGAGAATCCACACCGGGCCGCCCGCTACCGACACATCGTTTGAAAAGCTGATGACCGGCACCCGGCTCCGCACGACGCCGGCAACAGCGCGCACATCGCTCGCCAGCAGCGGCCCCAGAATCAGCCCGGCGCCTTCCGCCAGCGCGCGCTCGGCTGCAGCGGTGGGGCCGGTGGCGGTATCATAGACCCGGAGGTTGATCCGGCCTTCGCCCAGATCGATGAGCGCGAGATTGGCGGCATTGGCAATGGACTGGCCCACGGCTGCATTGGCGCCTGTGATGGGCACCAGCAGCGCCACCCGGTTTTGCGCCACCTGCGGCAGCGGCTCCGGCGCGGCAGGGGCGGCGGGGGCTGCAACCGGCGGCGGTGCTACCACCGGCGCGGCGCGGCGCGGCGCGGCGCAGGCGGTTACCAGCATGGCCAGCGCCACCATAAACGCCGGCAGGGCTTTACGCGGGCGGGCAGCGGGGCGAAGAACGACAGGATGGCTGGGCAGGAACACGACAACACCTCATTGCCAGACGCGCATCCCGCTCTGGCCCCGGGCCTCTATATCGTTGCCACCCCGATCGGCAACCTTGGAGACCTTACCGCGCGCGCCGGAGCGGTGCTGGCCGGCGCTGCGTTGATTGCGGCGGAAGATACGCGGGTGACCGCAAGGCTGCTCGCGCACCTGGGCGTGAAAGTGCCGATGATCGCCTATCACGACCATGCGGCCGATCATGTGCGCCCGCAGCTGGTGGCACGCGCGGCAGTGGCGGCGGTGGCGCTGGTGAGCGATGCCGGCACGCCGCTGATTTCGGACCCCGGCTACAAGCTGGTGCGCGATTGCCGGGCTGCCGGTGTTGCGGTTACCACGCTGCCCGGCCCCTGCGCTGCAATCGCCGCGCTCACCCTGTCCGGGCTGCCGACCGACCGTTTCATGTTCGCCGGCTTTCTGCCCGCCCGCGCCGCCGCCCGCGCCGACGCGATTGCGGCGCTGGCCGGAATCGACGCGACGCTGGTGCTGTACGAATCCGGCCCGCGCCTTGCGGCCAGCCTTGCCGCGCTGGCGGACGGGCTGGGGCCGCGTGCCGCCGCCATGGCGCGCGAGATAAGCAAGCATTTCGAGGAGACGCTCACCGGCACGCTGCCCGAGCTGGCGGCCAATGTGGCGGCCCGGCCGCGCAAGGGCGAGATCGTGCTTGTCATCGGCCCGCCGCCCGCTGCCGCTGCCGCCGATGATGCGACGCTCGATGCAGCACTCACCGAGGCGATGGCGGCCGCCAGCCTGAAATCGGCGGTGGCGGAAGTGACGGCGCGGCTCGGCGTGCCCCGCGCGCGCGCCTATGCCCGGGCGCTGGCGCTGCAGGGCAAATGAACCCCCGGCGGTCGCCCCGGCAGCGTTCCCGGGCCGAGCGGAGCGGCCGCTGGGCAGAGGCGGTGGCGGCGCTTTACCTGCAGTTGAAGGGCTACCGAATCCTCGCCCGGCGCCAGCGCACCCGGGTCGGTGAAATCGATCTGGTGGCGCGCGACGGGGACACGCTGGTTTTTGTGGAGGTGAAATTTCGCGCAGACCTCGACAGCAGCCGCGCGGCGCTGCATCGTGCCGGGCAGCGGCGGATCGAGGCCGCTTCGCGCGTGCTCGCCCCCCGTTTCGCCGGCGCCTGCACCACGACGCGGATCGATGCGGTGCTGGTCAGCCGCTGGGGCTGGCCCGAACATCTGGTCGCCGTGTGGCGGGAGAATTGACCATGGAGCTGAATGCGATCGGCCTGCTCGACGATGGGGACATTGATCTGGTGGAGGCCGGCATTGCGCTCGCCCTTGCCGACCGGCCCCAGGCTGATCCCGGCAGGCTGCGGCGGCTGGTGACCGGCTGGGCGGTGGCGCTGCAGCGCGATCCCGCGCCGGTTTCCGGCAGCGGGCGCGCGCGGCGGCTGCAGGCGCTTATTGCCGGCGAGGCCGGGCTTACCGGCGCGGCCGAGGACTATGACAACCCGCTGAATGCCGATCTGCTGGCCGTTGTGGAGCGGCAGCGCGGCCTGCCGGTGGCGCTGTCGCTGCTGTATGTGGCGCTGGCCCGGCGGGTGGGCTGGAAGGCGGATGCGCTGAACCTGCCCGGCCATGTGATTGTGGAAGTGCGCGGCGGCGTCGATTCGGCGCTGGTCGACCCGTTTGATCATGGCAGCGGCATCACCCGCGAGCGTGCCCGCGATATTGCGCGCAGTGCGGGCGGCGAGGCTGACCAGGCCTTTGAACCGATGTCCAACCGCCAGCTGCTGGTGCGGCTTATCACCAACCAGGCCAGCCGCGCCCGCGCCAGTGGCGACCTGAAGCGCGCGCTGGCGCTGTATGAGCGGCTGACGGCGGTGGCGCCAAGGCTGTCCGGCCTGTGGTGGGAGCGCGCCCGGCTGGAGCAGTTGCAGGGGCTGAACAGTGCGGCGCGCGCCAGTCTTACCGCCATGCTGGAAACCACCCACGACAAGGCGCTGACCCGGCGCATCAAGGCCGCGCTGGCAGCACTCGCCCGTTCCGATAGCTGACCGACAGGAACCACCATGACGCTTAGCGTGGCGGTCCAGATGGACCCCATCGAAACCATTAATGTTGCCGGCGATTCGAGCTTTGCCCTGATGCTGGAAGCGCAGGCACGCGGCCACCGGCTGCACCATTATCTGGCCACCTCGCTATCGGCCGAAAGCGGACGGGTGCGCGCGCCGTTGCGGCCGCTGGAGGTGAGCCGCGAACGAGGCCACCATTACCGCTGGCTGGGCGAGGCTGAAACCGCTGACCTTGGCCGCGACGTGGATGTGGTGCTGATGCGCCAGGACCCGCCCTTCGACATGGGCTATATCACCGCCACCCATCTGCTGGAGATGGTGAGCCACGAAACGCTGGTGGTGAACGACCCGGCCGAGGTGCGGAACGCGCCCGAAAAGCTGTTCGTGCTGCGCTACCCCGATCTGATGCCGCCCACGCTGGTTACCCGCAGCCTTGCCGAGGCGATGGACTTTCGCGCCCGCCACGGCGCGGTGGTGGTCAAGCCGCTCTATGGCAATGCCGGTGCCGCGGTGTTCCTCATCGACAAGGCGGACGGCAATCTGGCAGCGCTGGTGGAGCTTTTCGGCGAGGTCTGGAACGAGCCGTTCATGGTGCAGGCCTTCCTTCCCGATGTGGCCAACGGCGACAAGCGCATCGTGCTGGTGGACGGGGAGCCGACGGGAGCCATCAACCGGCTGCCCAAGACAGGCGAAATCCGCTCCAACCTCGCCGCCGGCGGCAGCGCCGAAGCCACCGGCCTGACCGCGCGCGAAGCCGAGATCTGCGCCCGTATCGGGCCGGATCTCGCAGCGCGTGGGCTGGTGTTCGTGGGCATTGATGTGATCGCGGGCTATCTGACCGAGATCAACGTCACTTCGCCCACCGGCATCGTCGCGATCGACCGGTTCAATGGCACCAACACGCCGGGCCGTATCTGGGATGCTATCGAGGCGCGGGCAAGGGCCGCCTGACGGCAACCGCCGCTAGGGGCGTTCGCGCGCCGGCGGCACCATTTCTGCGGTAACCGGCTCCCAGCTCCCCAGCACGCATTGGCCGAAGTTGATCTCGCTGATTGGATCGACAAGCTGCACGCCGTCACCCGAGCAGTGCGGCCCCAGCGTGCGGCTGGAAACGACAATCCGCCCGGGTGCGAACAGTTTGCAGCCGGCCGCCCGGTTCTGCCACCAGCTGCCCCTGCTCTGCAGGAACCAGCCGCCCGATGCCGACATTCTTGTTTCACCCGACCCGCGATTGTCGACGCAGCGCTGCGGCTCTGCAGCCTTTGCCTTGGCGGCCTGGGCCGCCGCCGGCGCGGGGCCGACAGCGCCGATGGCTGTCGCAGCAGCTGTGCCCAAGGCGGCCAAGGCCCCAACCGCCAGCAGCGTCTTTTTTGGTGTCGTCATCAGTTCTGTCCTCTTCAAAAATGCGGGTAACATCACGGTGCCGAGCGGTTCGCTGGCGGTGGAACATCCTTGGCCGCCACCGGCTGCCACTTGCCAAGGACGCATGCACCGAAATCGATGCGGCTAAAATTCTGGAACACGGTCACCTGATCGCCGTTGCACTGGCGGTTGATCGTGCTGTTGGTGATGATGGTACGGTCGGGAGCGAACAAGGGGCAGCCGCGCGCCCGGTTCTGCCACCATTTGCCGGCAACTTCGGCAAAATATCCCTGTTCAGGCGAAAATCTGGTGTCGCCGATCATCTTGTTGTCGATGCAGTTGGCAGGTTGCCGGGTGTCGGGCGCATCAGCAGCCAAGGCTGATACCGGCACCACCAACAAGGCCCAAAGGACGCGCATGAGATATCTTACCACAGATATTGCTGCCTTTCAGCCCCGGAACGCATCTTTGGCCGCGCGCCTGGAGCCGAGTTCGGCAACGCTTGCGGCGCGGACAAACGGGTTGGTGGCGGCTTCTTCGGCGAGCGTGAAGGGCACGGTCGGCCTGCCGGCGGCGCGCGCGGCATCGATTGCGGCCGAGCGGGCCAGCAGCGCCGCATTGTGCGGCTCCACCGTCACCGCAAAGCGCGCGTTCGATTGCGTATATTCGTGCGCACAATAGACCATGGTTTCGGGCGCCAGCGCCATCAGCCGGGCGAGCGCTGCGTGCATGTCCGCCGGCGTGCCCTCGAACAGCCGCCCGCAACCCAGCGCGAACAGCGTGTCGCCGGGAAACAGCACGCGGTCATCTTCAAAGGCATAGGCGATGTGCCCGGCCGTATGCGCTGCCACATCGATAACCCGGGCGGTGTGCGCGCCCAGGCTGACCGTATAACCGCCGGCCACCGCCCGGTCGATGAGGGGAATGCGGGTCGCCTCGCCCTCCGGCCCGGTCACCCGCGCGGCCGTTGCGGCCACGATTTCGGCGTTGCCGCCCACATGGTCCGGGTGCCAGTGCGTGTTCCAGATCTGGCTGATGGTCCAGCCGCGCTCGGCGGCGGCTTCCAGTACCGGGCCGGCCACCGCCGGGTCGATGACCGTGGTGGCGCCGGTCGCCCCGCAATGCGCCAGATAGACGTAATTATCCGAAAGCACCGGAATCTGGACGATTTCCAGCATCACCAACTGCCGGTGTTGGGCATGGACAGCCAGGGCTCTGCCGGCGCCATGGCGGCACCTTCTTGCAGCAGTTCCACCGAAATGCCGTCGGGCGAGCGCACGAACGCCATGCGGCCATCGCGCGGCGGGCGGTTGATGGTCACCCCGCCGTCCATCAGCTTCTGGCAGGCGGCATAAATGTCTCGCACCGCATAGGCGACATGGCCGAAGTTGCGGCCGCCATCATAGCCGGCCTCGCCCCAATTATGGGTGAGCTCGATCTGCGCTGCCTCATCGCCGGGGGCGGCGAGGAAGATCAACGAATAGCGCCCGGCCTCATTGTCATGGCGGCCGACCTCTTCCAGCCCGAGCAGCCGGAAAAAGCCGATGGTAGCGTCCAAATCGGAAACGCGTAGCATGGTGTGCAGATACTTCATGAAATCGTCCCTAGTTGGTTGTTCCGCTGTCAGGCAGCCTCGCCAGTGCCGCAGCTGCCGCCTTGGTGGCCGGCTGTTCGGGTTCGCCGCTTGCAACCGCTGTCCAGGCGGCGCGGGCAAGCTCGGTCTTTCCGCTGGCAAAAGCAATGTTGCCCGCCTCAAGCTGCACATCGGCCTGCTCGGGACTGTCCGCCGGCAGGCGCCTGGCGGCTTCCAGAATCGCCGCCTCCGCCGCCTCCAGCCGGCCCAGCCGGCGCGCCAGCGTGGCCTTCAGCAGCCAGCCGTTTTCAACCGCCGCATCGAGCGCCAGCGCCTGCTCGATCGCCGGCATGGCGTCTGCCTCGCGGCCGAGATCGACCAGCGCCTCGGCGCGCATCAGCAGCAGGCCGGCATCGGGCTTGCCGGCCAGGGCCTGGTCGAGAAAGCCCAGCGCCGGCTCCGGCCGGTTGGCGATGAGTGCTGCTGTGGCCGCCGCCACCCAGAGCGCGCGCGCCTCTTCCGCACCATCCGGCGCGCTGGCGGCCATTTTCGCCGCCGCCTCGAAGCTGGCCAGGGATGCAGGATAATCGCCGGCCTCGAACTGGGCGAGCGCCAGGCAGTGCCGCGCCGGCACCCCGCCGCCTTCGATCCGCCATGCCTGGGCAGCGGCAATGCCGCGCGAGGGGTTGCTCCGCGCCTGCACCGAACAGGCGGCAAAGCGGCTCTTGTCCGAAGCCAGGGGAACCCCTCCTGCAGGCACCGCAAGGCCAATCAATACCATCGCCAGCATAGCTCTCATAGCTTGAGCACAGCCTCCACCGCTGCCAGCATCAGCGCGATATCAGCCTCGCGCGAGAGCCTATGATCGCCATCCTTGATGAGCGTCGCCTGAACATCGCTGCCGCTGATCCGGGCCATGATGTCGAGGCTCAGCTGCCATGGCACCGCCTCGTCCTTCTGGCCGTGCAGCAGCCGCACCGGTGCCTCGATGGCAATCGGCCCGCCCAGCATCCGCGCCCGCACCGCATCTTCCAGAAACGCGCTCGAATACAGATAGTCCCCGCCATAGCCGCTCGGCCGGCTGAACCAGCCTTGCGCGGCCAGCGCCGCTGATTCCGCTGGCGTCGGATCAAGCCCCCAATCGGGAAAATCTGGCGCCGGGGCAATGAGCACCAGCCCCGCCAGCCTGTCAGCCAGTTCTGCCGCCAGCCGCAGCCCTATCCAGCCGCCCATGGAGGAGCCGACCAGCACCAGCCTTGCCCCCGGCACCACATGCGCGGCCACCGCCAGCACATCTGCACTCCAGCGGCTGATCGAACCTTGCAGAAAATCGCCGCCGCTCGCGCCGCAGCCCGAATAGTCGAGCAGCAGGCAAGCCCGGCCCCGCGCACTTGCCCAATCGAACAAGGCGCTCGCCTTGCTGCCGGTCATATCCGACATATAGCCGGGCAGAAACACCAGAACCGGCCCATCGCCCGGGCAGTGCCGGTAAGCCAGCCGCGCGCCGCCGGCCTCGGGAACATGGGTCGCCATGCCCGCGGTGTGGCGGCTTGGCCGGCCTTGCGCAAGCCGCGCGGCGGGGTTTCGCCCGGCCGCCATGGGCAGAGGCGGCAAAATCGGCTATAGTGAATTTAAGGATCAGTACCGGGGAGAGTAAGATGGAACTGGCGGCAACCGGCGCGGAACAGGTGCAGATAAAGCCGATAACGGCGGCCGATCTCGATTGGGCGCTGGCGCAGGGCTGGGATGATTTCAAGGCCAAGCGCGGCGACCTGCTGCTGCTGCCGCTCATCTATGCGGTCATTGGCTTCGCCGCCGCTTTTTTTGCTTTCAACGCCTCGTTTTGGCCGCTCATCTTTCCGCTTGTCGGGGGCTTTGCGCTGGTCGGGCCGTTGGCGGCGGCGGGTTTTTACGAAATCGCCAAGCGCCGCGAGCGCGGGCAGGATTCGAGCTGGACGCATTTTCTCGATCCGCTGCGCGGCCCCTCCCGGGTGCCGATGCTGGGGCTGACTGTCATGCTGGTGCTGATCTTCTTTGCCTGGATGGTGAGCGCCCAGGCCATTTATGCCGCCACACTGGGGCCGCTGGCCATCGATACGCCGGAAGGCTTTGCGGCAGCGCTGACCGCCACATCGCAGGGCTGGACGATGATCGTGGTCGGCAATCTGGTCGGCGCGCTGTTCGCCACCTTCACGCTGGCGGTGGCGGCGTTCAGCTTTCCCCTCGTCATCGACACGCCGGTGCCGGCGCTTACCGCCGTTGCAGCCTCGCTCGCCGCCTTCCGCCGCTCGCCGCTGGTGATGCTGCGCTGGGGGGTGATGGTGGCGTTCATCCTCGCGGTGGCCGCGCTGCCGCTGTTCGTGGGGCTTATCGTGGCGCTGCCGGTGCTCGGCTATGCCACCTGGCACCTTTACACCCGCGCAGTCCGCATTCGCGGCTGATCCGGCCTTGCAGACAGCCGGTTTTGCAAGCCCAGCCTGGGCGGCAGCAGTTGACAGGATGGGCCGGCTTCCACAGATGCCGGCTATGCCCGAGATGATCTCCCTTACCCTCCCCGATGGTTCCGTGCGCGAAGTGGCGCGCGGCACCACCGGCGCCGATGTGGCGGCGAGCATCGGCCCGGGGCTGGCCAAGGCAGCACTGGCGGCGCGGCTGGATGGCCGGATTGTCGATCTGGGCCTGCCTATCGAGGCGGATGCCAATTTGGCGCTCATCACCTCGCGGGACGAGGCGGAGGCGCTGGAGCTTGCCCGCCATGATTTTGCGCATGTGCTGGCGGAAGCGGTGCAGGCGCTGTTCCCCGGCACGCAGATCACCTTCGGCCCCTCCACCGACGATGGTTTTTACTATGATTTCGCGCCTGCGCCCGGCCGCGGGCCGTTTACCGAAGAGGAGCTGCCGGCCATCGAACAGGCGATGCGCGCCATCATTGCGGCCGACAAGCCGCTCCGCCGCGAAGTCTGGCCACGCGAGCAGCTGATCAGCCGCTGGAAGCAGCAGGGGGAGAGCTTCAAGGCCGAATGGGCGGCCGAACTGCCCGGTGACGAGCCGCTCACTGTCTATTGGTCGGGCGATGACTGGCTGGACATGTGCCGTGGCCCGCACCTTCCCTCCACTGGCAAGCTCGCGCCCGATGGCTTCAAGCTTACCCGCGTTTCGGGTGCCTATTGGCGCGGCGATCAGGCCAACGCCATGCTCAGCCGCATCTATGGTACCGGCTGGCTGAACAGGAAGCAGCTCGACCAGCACCTGACCCGGCTGGAGGAGGCGGCCAAGCGCGACCACCGCAAGCTGGGCCGCGAGATGGACCTGTTCCACCTGCAGGAAGAAGCGCACGGCAGTGTGTTCTGGCACCCGAACGGTTTTGTCATCTACCGGGCGCTGGAGGCCTATCTGCGCCGCCGGCTCGATGCGGCGGGCTATCAGGAGGTAAAGACCCCGCAGATCATGGATGCGCGGCAATGGGAGCAATCCGGCCATTGGGGCAAATACCGCGAGAACATGTTCGTCATCCCCGATGAAGTGCCGAACACCGAGGATGAAGGCCCGGTGGTGAGCGCCGAGGCCAAATGGATGGCGCTGAAGCCGATGAACTGCCCGGCGCATGTCCTCATCTTCCGCCAGGGCATCAAGAGCTACCGCGACCTGCCCTTGCGGCTGGCCGAGATGGGCTGCTGCCACCGGAACGAGCCGCACGGCGCGCTGCACGGGCTGATGCGCGTGCGCCAGTTCACCCAGGACGATGCACATATCTTCTGCCGCGAAGACCAGCTGGTGTCCGAAGTGGCGGCGTTCTGCGACCTGCTCGATACCGTTTATAAGCACCTCGGCTTCGACGATTATGCGATCAAGCTGGCGCTCCGCCCCGAAAAGCGGATCGGCTCGGACGCAATGTGGGACTGGGCGGAGCAATCCCTGCGCGACGCGGTAAAGGCCACGGGTCGTGACAACGACAATTGGGGCTGGGAAGAACTGCCGGGCGAAGGCGCCTTTTATGCCCCCAAGCTGGAGTTCCACCTGACCGATGCCATCGGCCGCACCTGGCAGGTGGGCACCATCCAGACCGATACCGTGCTGCCCGAACGGCTGGACGCCAGCTATGTGGGCGAGGATGGCCAGCGACACCGGCCGGTGATGCTGCACCGGGCGATCCTTGGCAGCTATGAGCGCTTCATCGGTATTCTCATTGAGCATTTTGCCGGGCGCTTCCCGCTCTGGCTGGCGCCGGTGCAGGCGGTGGTCGCCACCATCGTGTCCGACGCCGATGACTATGCAGGAACGGTGGCAGCCGCGCTCCGCAACGCCGGCATCCGCACCGAGACCGACCTCAGGAACGAGAAGATCAACCTGAAGGTGCGCGAGCACAGCCTGACCAAGGCCGCGTACATGCTGGTGCTGGGCCGGCGCGAGGCGGAGGAGGGCACAGTCGCGCTCCGAAATCTTGCCGGCGGCGAGCAGAAGGTTATGCCGCTGGCGCAAGCGGTGGCGCTGCTGGCGGCCGAGGCAACCCCGCCTGACCTGAGGAGCAACGCATGACCATTATCCGCACCCTGCCGCTGATTGCAGCGCTGGCCCTTGCAGCCTGTTCGCAGGCGCCCGCCCCCACCGCCACTGCGCCGGAGGTTGAGGCTGTGGCCCCAGCCCCAGCCGCCGCGCTAAATGCCGCGCAAACCGCCTATGCGGCCGTCAATGAGCGGATGCACGCCGGCATGGCTACCATCCCCGCCGATGCGGACGAGGCCTTTGTGGTCGGCATGATCCCGCACCACCAGGGCGCCATCGACATGGCCAAGGTGGTGCTGGAACATGGCACCGACCCCAGCAACAAGGCGCTGGCAGAAACGATCATCAAGGCACAGGAAGCCGAAATTGCCGAGATGAAGGCCTGGCTCGCCGCGCGCGGCACCGGCCCGGCCGCAGCCGCACCGATGGCCGGAATGGAACATGCCGAAATGGGGCATTGACGCCCCCTTACGCACCGCCGCTGCTTGCGGTATTACTGCGCCCGACAACCAACAGGAGAAACTGCCATACCAGCCCCCCCTCGCCGCATGATGAACACGCCCGCCCCCATGAACGGCCCGCGCTATGATGAGTTCATCACCGTCCCCAAGGTCCGCGTCATCGATGCCGACGGGGAGAATCTGGGCGTCCTCTACACCAAGGAAGCCATCGCCACCGCGCATGAGGTGGGCTTGAACCTTGTCGAAGTTTCGCCCGGCGCCGATCCGCCGGTGTGCAAGATCCTCGATGTCGGCAAGTTCAAATATGAGGCGCAGAAAAAGGCCGCTGCCGCCCGCAAGAACCAGAAGACGCAGGAGATCAAGGAGATCAAGATGCGTCCCAACATCGATGACCATGATTACGAGACCAAGATGAAAGCCGTGCATCGCTTCATCGAGGAGGGTGACAAGGTGAAGCTGACGCTCCGCTTCCGTGGCCGCGAGCTTTCGCACGGCGAACTTGGGTTGAAGCTGCTTGAGCGCGTGCGCGACGATTCGGCGGAATATGCGAAGGTGGAGCAGTTGCCGAAAATGGAAGGGCGGCAGATGCTTATGGTCATAGCGCCGCGGTAGGCCAAGCCGCCGAGAGCTGGCGGTACGCCAGATCGAGAGACGGCGCAGTGCCCGGCCGGCGGGGCGGCTGGCCCACCGCCAGCCGAACCTGTCCGACGCCAGCGCGGGCTTTGCCCGCGCTTTCCTCCACCCTTCCGATCAGCGATCGGCGGCTGCACCCCATCACCGCACCCCCTTCCCGCGCGGCCCGCCCGGCCCTATATCGGCAGCCGTGCACCGTTTCGCCAACCCCACGCGATTCCTCAAGATCGCGCGCGTCGCCACCCCGCTCACACTGGGGCTGGGGCTGCTGCTCACAATCGCCGGCCTCTACATCGGCCTGTTCGCCTCCCCGCCTGATTACCAGCAGGGGGAGAGCGTGCGGATCATGTATGTGCATGTGCCCGCCGCGTGGCTCGGCTCGGGCGGCTATCTGGGGCTGGCCATTGCCTCTGCCACAGCGCTTATCTGGCGGCACCCGCTGGCGAATATCGCCGCGCGCGCCATTGCCCCGGCCGGTGCTGCGTTCACCGCCATCTGCCTGATGTCGGGCGCGCTCTGGGGCAAGCCAACCTGGGGCACCTATTGGGTGTGGGATGCACGGCTCACTTCGATGCTGGTGCTGCTGTTCTTGTATCTCGGCTATCTGGCGCTGGCGGCGGCGGAAGCCGAGCGCGGCGGCGAGCGCAAGGGGGCTGCCATCCTTGCGCTGGTAGGTGCCATCAACCTGCCGATCATCAAATATTCGGTGGAATGGTGGAACACGCTGCACCAAGGCTCCAGCATCAATGTTCTTGCCGGAAAATCCGCCATGGCGCCGGAAATTCTCACGCCCCTTCTGGTCTCGGTAACCGGCTTCACCTTCCTGTTCGCGGCCATTGTGCTGATGCGGATGCGCGCGCTGCTGGCCGAACAGCGGGTGGAGGCGCGCTCGCGGCGGCTGGCCGAGGCAGTAGCGTGATGGAAGGCATCGTCGCCCGCCCCGATCTCTGGGCCAGCTATATCTGGCCTTCCTATATTCTCACCATCGGTGGGCTGGTGGCGCTGCTGGTCTGGAGCTTTCTCGCCATGCGCCGCGCCGAAGCCCGTGCCGAGGCGCTCAGGAGGGAAAGATGAAGCTGAAGGCCAAGCACCAGCGGCTTACGCTGGTTATCGGGGCGCTGGTGGCGCTGGGCGGCGCCGGTGCGCTGGCGTTTTCCACGCTGGGGGAAAAGGCGACGTATTTTTATGCCCCTTCCGATCTTGCCGGAAAGCCGTTGCCGGGTGATGCCATCAGGCTGGGCGGCATGGTGGAAGACGGCTCGCTGGTGAAGTCCGGCGCCACGGTGAGCTTCGTGGTGACCGACATGGCCGCTACGCGCGCGGTCAGTTACACCGGAATCCTGCCCGATCTGTTCCGCGAAGGGCCGGGGGTGATTGCCGAGGGCCGCTTTGGGGCGGACGGGGTGTTTAAGGCCGATACGATTCTCGCCAAGCATGATGAGAAGTATATGCCGCCGGAAGTGGCGGGCGCGATGCGGAAGACGGCTTCGGTTCAATAGGGTTTGCGCGGGGGGATCGCGGCAAAGCCGCGATTGTCGTCGGACGGGTTCGGCGCGCAGGTGCGCGCGCCGCCCCGCCGGCCGGGCTTGCGCCTGTCGGCGCGCAGCGTGCGCGCTCGCGGCGCCTCGCCTAAAACTGCGACCTTACCGTCACACCAAAGGTCCGCGGCTCAGCCGGGAAGGTGATGAACAACCCGTTGGCATTGGGCGAAAGCCCGCGCGCCACGGCATCGAAAGTGCCGCCGCCCTGCAGGGGCGCATCCGCCGCCACCTGCTGGTAGAGGGTGTCGAACAGGTTCTGGCCCCAGACCTCGATGCCCCAGCGGCGATCCGGGCCGTAGATTCCGATCCGCGCATTGGCGACGATGAAGGCCGGCTGCAACTTCTCGCGGTCAAGGTCCGAGCCGGTGTTGAGCGCGGACGAATAGCGCATGTCGATGTAAAACAGCGAGGACAGGTTGGTGCCGACGATATCCGGGGTGAAGGCGATGCTGCTGGTCGCCGTATAGGCCTGGGCGTTGGAGAGCGGCTGGCCGGGCAGCTGGAACAGCGTGGGCGCCAGCGAATTGCCGAAGCTGCCGGTCAGATTATCGGCATAGCGGGTATCGGCATAGGTAAAGCCGCCACTGAAGGTAAGGTCGCGGACCGGGAACAGCAGCGCCTCGACTTCAAGGCCCTTGGAGACCACGCCGTCCTTGGCCTGGCCAGCCGGGCAGGCTGAATTGCCGGCAACCAGATCGCGGTCAAGCCCGCCGAAGCTGGCCTTGCACCCACCGATGTTGGACACTTCGAAGTTGACGCCGTTGAAGGTGTTCAGCTGGAAGTTCTTGAACCCCTGGTAGAACAGCGCGAGGTTGATCTTGGCCGAACGCAGATCGAGCTTGGCGCCGAGTTCGAAGGCATTCACGTCCTCCGGCTGGAAGCTGAGGTCGCGCGCGCTCGGGGTTGCGGCATTCAATGCCGAGGAATCGAGGTTGAACCCGCCCGCCTTGTAGCCGCGCGAGTAGCTGCCATAGACCAGCAGCTCGTCCACCGGCTTGACCGACAGCACGGCGGTGCCGGTGAAGCGATTTTCGTTGATGGTGCCGCCCGGCGAACTGGGGTTGAACCCCGGCCCGGTGGTGCCATTGATGACGCAGGGCAGCCCCTGCAGTGCGGCGAGGAACGAGCTGCGGAGTGCGGCGCAGAAATTGTTGTTGTGGTTGAAAACCGCCGTAAGCTGCTTTCGCTCGCTGGTGTAGCGGCCGCCCAGTGTCAGCAGCACCTTGTCGGGGATGATCGAGACGACATTGTGCGTGAAAATGGCGTAGTTGCGGCTGTTCTGGTCATAGGTGTCCTGCACGATACCGGTATCGTTCAACAGCCCGCCTGCGGTGTCGAACCCGATGGCGGACGCCACCGAGCGGAAGCCGCCGGCGGCAGAAAAGCTGCCGCCGGGCACGATTGGCCCAAGGCCGGATAGCAGGGCGATCTGCCCGCGCGTGGCAGCCGGAATCGCCGTGTTGCCAATGAGCGCTGTGGCAAGCGGGCGGTTGAAGCAGCTTACGTCGGCTGCATCGACCAGCCCCGGCTGGCCCGTGCCGCGGGCAAAATTATCGGCCAGCACACAGGCGGAGAACCGCTCGTAATCATTGCCATATTTGATATCATCATCGGCAAAGAGGTCTTCATTGGCGAAATAGCCGCCGACGAGGAAATCCAGCCGATCATTGAACATCGTGCCCTGGAGCCGCAGCTCCTGGGTGAAGGTGCGGAAGCGCCGGTCCTGGTCCCGCCGCCGCAGGATATCGAGCACCTGGAAATCGGCATCCTGCGCCGCCTTGTTCTTGAACTCGCGGTAGGCGGTGATGGAGGTCAGCTTCACGGCGCCCACATCCCAGTTCAGCTCGCCCGAAAGGCCCCAGTCGCGGGTGCGCTGGTCATAGCTTTCGCCGGGCGTGATCGAGGTCTGGCGTACATAAGCATCGCCGCCGGTGGCCTGCGGATAAATGGCGCCCAGCTGCACAAGCGCGCTGCGCAGCCCGTTCGGCACCTCGATCACATTGCCGGCTGCATCGCGCTGCACCTGCACGATGGGGGTGATGAACGAAGCGCCGCAGCACTCCTCGTTCTTCTGGTTGTAATCGCCGATCAGCCGGATCGAGATATCGTCGGTCGGCTTGATAAGCAGCTGTCCGCGCACCAGAAAACGGTCACGGTCCGCCAGCCCGCGGCCGGACACGACATCGGTCAGAAACCCGTCCCGCTTGTTGTAGAGACCGTCCACGCGGAAGGCGATCTTCTCCGAAAGCGGCCCATAGAGCGAGCCGGCGAGGCGGACGTTGTTGAAATTGCCGTAGGTGGCCTCGGCGATGCCGCCAGCTTCGAACTTCGGCATGGCGGTGATGATGTTGATAAGACCGGCCGATGCGTTGCGCCCGAACAGCGTGCCCTGCGGCCCGCGCAGCACCTCGATCCGGTCCAGCTCGCCAAGGTCGGTGAGGCCCACACCGGTACGCGACCGGTACACGCCGTCGATGAACACCGCCACCGAGCTTTCGAGCCCGGGGTTCTCACCCACCGTGCCGATGCCGCGGATACGCGCCACGCCGTTCGATTCGTTGGTGGCGGTGGAGACGAACAGCGAAGGCGCCAGCTGGTTCAGCTGGCGGATGTCGTTGCCGCCGGAATTGCGGAGCTGGTCCCCGGAAACCGCGCTGATGGCGATCGGCACATCCGAAAGCAGCTGGGCGCGGCGGGTGGCGGTAACGATGATCTCGGACGTATCGGCCGTTGCCTGGCTGGTATTCTGTGCCTGCTCTTGCGCCTGCTCCTGGGCTGCGGCGGTGCCGAGCGGGATGGTGGCCATGGCGGCGATGGAGGAAAAGGCGGCGCTAGCAAGCCAGAAACGCTTCATGGTCAATCTCCCAAGAGGCATTCCGCTCTACGGCGGATATCGCTGCCATAATGGGAATGCATTGCACGGCGACTGTCGAGCGCCGATTGCCCAGTGCGTCCCTGTGTCAGGCTTTCCCACATTGCAGTGTTGCAGCAATGACACGATCGCTGCGCCTTGCCGGGCTCAGGATGCACCGCCATGGTGGGCCAGAGCTTTGAAAGGACCTTCCCATGAACCGGCTCCACGGCAAGACCGCCCTCATCACTGGTGCCGCCCAGGGGCTGGGTGCCGCCATGGCCCGGCGTTTTGTGGAGGAAGGCGCACAGGTGCTGCTCACCGACATAAACGCCGCCGGTGCCGCCGAACAGGCGAGCGCACTGGGCGATGCTGCCGATCACTTTGCCCATGACGTGACCGATGCCGACCAGTGGCAGGCGGCGCTGGACCGGGCCGAACAGCGTTTCGGCGGGCTGCATATCCTTGTGAACAACGCCGGAATCGCCGCCGGCGGCAGCATCGAGGCGACCAGCTGGGAGGACTGGCGGCGGGTCCATGCCATCGATCTGGACAGTGTGTTCTGGGGCTGCAAGCTGGCGCTGCCGTTGATGGCGCGCACGGTGGCAGCCAGCGGCCGGCGTGGTTCCATCCTCAACATCTCGTCGATTGCGGGCGTTATCGCCGGGCACAACAGCGCGGCCTATAACAGCGCCAAGGCGGCGGTGCGGCACCTCACCAAATCGGTGGCGCTGCACTGTGCCAAGCAGCGCTACGGCATTACCTGCAACAGCATCCACCCGGTGTTCATCGATACGCCGATCCTCGATGCGCTTACCGGCGCGCTGGGCCGCGAGGAGGGGCTGGCCAAGCTGGCCCGGCAGATCCCGCTCGGCCAGGTGGGCGAGCCCGATGATGTGGCCTGGGCGGCGGTCTATCTGGTTTCGGACGAGGCCCGCATGGTTACCGGCCACGGCCTGTACGTGGATGGCGGCATCTCCGCCCAATAGCCCCCTCAGCCAGGCCCCAGCGCCCGCCACGCAACATAGGCGGCGGTAACCAGCACCAGGCCTGCGAATAGCCGCCGCGCCGTATCCGCACGCGCCGACATTCGCCGCGCCAGCGGCACTGCGGCCACCGAGCCGGCCATGCCGCCGATCACCAGTGCGGCAAACACCGGGCCATCGATCAACCCCGAGGCGGCATAGCTGGCGCTGGTGGCGATGCCGAACACCGCCACCGACACCAGCGAGGAGGCTGCGGCATTGGCCAGGGTCATGCCGGTGGCCGCCATCAACCCCGGCACGATCAGAAAACCGCCGCCGATGCCGAAAAAGCCCGAGGCAAGGCCCACCACCAGCCCCGCCGGCGCCAGCCGCAGGGTCATCGCCCGGTCCAGCCGCACATCGGCGCTACCTGTTGCCAGCCGGGGCCGCAGCATGGAGCCGCCGACCAGCGCCATCGCCAGCGCAAACCACGCCAGCAGCGCCTGCCCATCCACCTGCTTGGCCAGATGCGCCCCTGCCAAAGCGCCGGAGAGCCCGGCCCCGCCAAATGTGAGCGCACAGGGCCACTTCACCGCACCCGCCCGCGCCTGCAGCGCCAGCCCGGCCAGCGCATTGACCGCAACCGCCGCCGCCGAAGTGCCGATGGCGACATGCGGATCGCGCACGCCAACGGCATAGACCAGCAGCGGCGTGGCCAGCACCGACCCGCCGCCGCCGAACACGCCGAGCAGCAGGCCGATGAGCGCGCCGCCGGCGCCGGCAATGACAAGCGAAGCGGTGAGCACGGCCTCAGCCCGCCGCCGGGCGGTTCCAGGGCATCAGCGCCAGCAGCCGCGCCATGCCGCAAAAGCCGGTTATGCCAGCCATCATCAGCCCGGCACCCACCAGCCCGGAAAGGACGATGAACCCCGGCGATACCAGCACCGCCAGCAGCACCCCGAGCAGCACCAGCGATCCGGCGCCGATCTGAACCTGGCGCATGATCTCGAGCGGGGCGCCGCTCTGCTTCGCGATCGGCAGCCCGGCCGCCGCCCAATCATCGATCCCGCCTTCGAGCACGAAACTGCCCGGCGCGAGCTTGGCCAGAAGGGCCTGGTTGGTGCCCGTGCGCATGCCGGATTTGCAGGTGAAGATCAGTGGCCGCGGATCGCCGGAGAGTGCGGCTGCAGAAATTCCGGCGAGCGGGTGCAGCTCCGCTCCGGGCACATGCCGGCGGGCAAATTCATCGGGATCCCGAATATCGATCAGCCGGGCGGTGCCGGCAGCAAGGCGCTGGTGCGCGGCCTCGGGCGCAAGGGGGGCGAGCAGGGTGGTCATTCAGTGTCTCCTTCAGATGCAGATGCAGATGTGGGGGGAGGGCAGAACAGCTCGGCCAGTGTTTCCATCAGCCGCGCTGCGGCCGGATCGGCAATGCGGTAGTAGATCGTCTGGCCGTCGCGCCGGGTGGCGACCAGCCGCTCGGTCCGCAGCACCGCCAGATGTTGCGAAAGCGCCGATTGCGAAAGGCCGGTGAGCGGCTGCAGCGCACCGGCCGAACGCTCGCCGTCGCCAAGCTGGCACAGGATCATCAGCCGCGGCTCGCTGGCCAGCGCCCGCAGCATCCGCGCCGCTTGCGCCGCGCTGGCGGCAAAGTCTTCAGGGGAAATGGTGGACGTTTCGATCATGGGGATAAATATATCAGTTGACTCTAAATTAGCAAGCGCTAAAATAAACCCTATCGAAAATACCGCAAAGGATCCGCGCATGACCGTCTCCCCCGCAACACCGCTGGCCGTCAGCCCCGGCCTCTCAAGGGTGGAGAGCTTTTTCGATCCCGCCACCTTCACCGCCACCCATCTGGTAAGCGACCCCGCAACCGGCGATGCAGTGATCATCGACCCGGTGCTGGATTATGATCCGGCCGGCGGCCGCCTGGCGCATGACAGTGCGCGCGCGCTGCTGGCGGCGGTTTCGGAGCGGGGCCTCACGGTCCGCTTCATCCTCGAAACCCATGCCCATGCCGATCATCTGACCGCGGGTGACTGGTTGCGCCGCCAGACCGGCGCCAAGCTGGTGATCGGGGACAGGATAGGCCAGGTGCAGCAGGTGTTCGCACCGCTGTTCGAGGCAGGCGACATGCTGGCAGAAGGCGGCGACTTCGACATTCTGCTGGGCGAGGGCGCCAGCCTGCCGCTTGGCTCGCTGGCGATCACCGCCTTCCACACGCCCGGCCATACGCCCGCCTGCATGACCTGGCTGGTGGGCGACGCGGCCTTTGTGGGCGATACGCTGTTCATGCCCGATTACGGCACCGCCCGGACCGATTTTCCCGGCGGCGATGCGGCCACGCTCTACCGCTCGATCCGCCGCATTCTGGCGCTGCCGCCGGAAACAAGGCTGTTCCTCGGCCATGATTACCTGCCCGCCGGCCGCACCGCTTATCAGGTGGAGACCAGCGTGGCGGCGGAGCGCGCCGGCAACATCCATATCCATGACGGGGTGAGCGAGGCGGAATTCGTGGCGATGCGCGAGGCGCGCGATGCAACGCTGGCACCGCCAAGGCTGCTGCTGCCCTCGTTGCAGGTGAACATCCGCGGCGGCCGGCTGCCACCGCCCACCGCCGCCGGCCATGTATACCTGCGCACGCCAATTACAGCTGCCTGAGGTGCTGCCCGGCTTTGCGGGCGCCGCCACTTTGGCCTATGGGGCCGGGGATGAACACTCCGCTCATGCCCATCCCCGGCCCAGTTGAACCGACCGTGATGCCGCGCCGCGCCGCGCCTGCCCGTGCCGATGGCAAGCGCGCGCTGCTCGGCCTCAGCCGGGTGGAGCTGCGCGCGGCGCTGATCGAGGTTGGCATTCCGGAGCGCCAGGCCGGGATGCGGACCTCCCAGGTCTGGAACTGGATATACCAGCGCGGCGCCACCGAGATTGCCGCCTTCGCCAACATCAGCAAGGAAACCCGCGAGGTGCTGGACCGGCATTTCGTGGTGGGCCGGCCGGAGGTGGTGCAATCGCAGGTGAGCACCGACGGCACCCGCAAATGGCTGCTGCGCTTCGATGATGGGGAGGAGGCCGAGTGCGTCTTCATCCCCGATGCGTACCGGGGCACCTTGTGTGTTTCCTCGCAGGTGGGGTGCACGCTCAACTGCCGCTTCTGCTTTACCGGCACCATGAAGCTGGTGCGAAACCTGACTGCGGCGGAAATCGTGGGCCAGGTGATGCTGGCGCGCGATGCGCTGGGCGAATGGCCCGGCGCCAGCGGTACTGCGCTGCCTGCACTGCCCGATGCCGATGATGATGGCGATGATGAGCCAGCCTGGATTCCCGGCGCGCACAACCCCGGAGCCAACTACACGCCGCAGGGCCGCATGCTCACCAACATCGTGATGATGGGCATGGGCGAGCCTTTGTACAATTTCGAGAATGTGCGCGATGCGCTGGCCATTGTGATGGACGGGGACGGGCTGGGCCTGTCGCGCCGCCGCATCACGCTCAGCACTTCGGGCGTGGTGCCTATGATGGCGCGCGCCGGCGCCGAGATCGGCGTAAACCTCGCAGTGTCGCTGCACGCGGTGAACAAGGAAATCCGCGACGAGATCGTGCCGATCAACCGCAAATACGGGCTGGAATCGCTGCTCGAGGCCTGTGCTGCCTATCCCGGTGCCAGCAACGCGCGGCGCATCACCTTTGAATATGTGATGTTGAAGGACAAGAACGACCATGACGAGCACGCCCGCGAGCTCGTCCGCCTCATCCGCAAGTACAAGCTGCCGGCCAAGGTCAATCTCATCCCATTCAACCCATGGCCCGGGTCGGCCTATGAAGCCTCGACCGACGAGCGGGTGAACGCCTTTTCCGACATTATTTTCAGGGCCGGCATCTCGGCGCCCATCCGCCGCCCGCGCGGCCGCGATATCATGGCCGCCTGCGGCCAGCTGAAATCGGCCAGCGAAAAACTCTCCCGCGCCGAGCTGGACCGGCTGGCGGCTGAAAAGGAAGCCGCATGGGTCGATTGAAGCTGCGCATAACCGCGATATAGTCTGCCCATGTTCCTGCTCGACCGCCTGTTCCGGAAGTTCATCCTCGAAGGACCGCTGCACATCACGGATGCGCGTGGCCGGGCCTATAGTTACGGCCAGGCGCGGCCCGGCAAACCGGCGGTGCGCATCCGCTTCACCGATAGCGCCACCCCGCGCCGGCTGGCGGCCAATCTGGCGCTGGGCGCGGGTGAGGCGTTCATGGACGGGCGGCTGGTGATCGAGGAGGGCGATATCCGCGCGCTTGTCGATCTCGTCACCCACAACCTCCGCTGGCAGCGCGACAATCCGGTGCGGTTCGCGCTATGGCGGCAGGCCAGCCTCGCCGGCTGGTTCGACCAGCTGAACTACGCCCGGCGCGCCAAGCGCAACGTCGCCCATCATTATGACCTCGATGACCGGCTCTACGACCTGTTTCTCGATCCGCACCGCCAGTATAGCTGCGCCTATTGGGGCGGCGACGACGATACGCTGGAGGCAGCGCAAGAGGCCAAGCTCGCCCATATCGCCGCCAAGCTCGATCTGAAGCCGGGGCAGAAGGTGCTCGATATCGGCTGCGGCTGGGGCGGGCTGGCGCGCTACATCCACAAGGCCAGCGGCGCCGATGTGCTGGGGGTCACCCTGTCCGAAGAACAGCTGCGCTATGCGCGCGCCGAAACCGAACGGCAGGGCCTGTCCGCCCATGTGCGCTTCGAGCTGATCGACTACCGCGCCGTAACCGGGCAGTTCGACCGGATCGTCTCGGTCGGCATGTTCGAGCATGTCGGCCTGCCGCAATATGGCACCTTTTTCGAGACCGTGGAGCGGCTGCTCGCCACCGACGGGGTGGCGCTGCTGCATACCATCGCCCGCGCCGATGGCCCCGGCGCCACCGACCCCTGGACTGCCAAATACGTCTTTCCCGGCGGCTATTCGCCAGCGCTGAGCCAGATTGTTCCCAAAATCGAGAAAGCCTGGCTCTGGGCCACCGATATCGAGGTGCTGCGGCTGCACTATGCCCATACCATCCACGCCTGGTACGATCGCTGCGCCGCGCGCGAGGCGGAGATTACAGCCCTTTATGATGCGCGGTTCTTCCGCATGTGGAGCTTCTATCTTTCAGCCGCCGAATCGGCGTTCGTGAACGATGGGCACATGAACGTGCAGATCCAGATGACCAAGCGGCGGGACACGCTGCCGATCCGCCGCGATTACATGGCCGATGCCGAACGCGCGCTGCGAACGCCCGCCCCGGCCCAGGTGCGCGCTGCCGGTTGAGCGTGTGCGCGTTTTGGTGGTTCCTGCAAGCGTCCTCCCCGCTTATGCAGGCGCCATGAAAACACCCTTCCTGCACCCCGCAACGCTGTTCCTTGGCGCGCTGCTGCTCGCCGCCAGCCCTGCTGCCGCCCAGAAAGCCGCGGAAACCAAGGCCGAAATCCCGGTGCCGTTCCGCGCCGTCACCAGCCACAGCGGCAGCTTTGGCGGCCAGACCGTGCGCCACACCGCAACGGCCGAGGAGATTTACCTGAAGGACGAGGCCGGCACGCCCACTGCCGCCCTGTTCACCATCAGCTATGTGAAGGACGCGGCCGAACCCAACCGCCCGGTCACCTTCCTGTGGAACGGCGGCCCCGGCTCCGGCTCGGTGTGGCTGCACATGGGCGCGTTCGGGCCAGAGCGGGTGAACACGCCCATAAGAACCGATGGTGGCCCGGCCGATGACGGCGCGCCGCCCTACAGCATCACCGCCAACCCCGATTCGCTTCTCGATGCGACCGATATCGTGTTCATCGATCCGGTTGGGACCGGCTGGTCGCGGGCGTTGGGCAAGACCGAGGCAAAGAGCTTCTGGGGGGTGAAGCAGGATGCAAAGTCGGTCGCCGAGCTAATCCGGCTCTGGCTTAACGCCAATGGCCGCTGGAATTCGCCCAAGTTCATCGGCGGCGAAAGCTATGGCACCAGCCGGTCGGCCGCGGTCATCAACGAGCTGACCGGCGGCTATAATGATGTCGCGGTCAACGGCATCATCCTCATCTCCACCATTCTCGATTTCGGGCTTGAGGCCGGGGTGGAGGGAAATGAGATGCAGTTTGTCACTACGCTGCCCTCCATGGCCACCACGGCCTGGTATCATGGCGCGCTGGCAAACCGGTTGCCGACCGTAGAGGCGCAGGCCGCCGCCGCGCGCGCCTTTGCCACCGGGCCATATCTGGCGGCGCTCACCAAGGGGGCGGCGCTAGGAGCAGACGAGCGGGCACGGGTGCGCGCCGAAATGGCGGCGCTCACCGGCCTTGGCGAAGCCTTTCTGGACCGCGCCAATCTGCGGGTTTCACCGTCGCGCTTCTACAAGGAACTGCTGCGTGAGCGCGGTAAGTCCATCGGCCGGCTGGACACCCGCTATATCGGCACCGATTACGACAATGCCGGCGACCAGCCGGACAATGACCCCAGCTTCTACGGTATAGACGCCAGCTATCCGGCCGCCTTCAACGCCTATGCGCGCGGCAAGCTGGGGGTAAAGATCGACCGTAATTATGTGACCATCGGCGGCGTGCGCGACTGGGACTGGCGGATTGGCCAGGGCCGCGACACCTATACCAATCTCGCCCCGTGGATTGGCCGGGCGATGCGCGAGAACAGCGCCATGGGGGTGTTCGTGGGCCAGGGCTGGTATGATTTCGCCACGCCGTTCTTTGCGGCCGAATATAGCCTGAACCGCCCCGGTTTCCCGCAGGACCGGATCGACTTCCGCTATTATGATGCCGGCCACATGATGTACATCGACCCGCCGAGCCGCACAAAATTGAGTAACGATATCCGCGCCTTCATCGCCAAGCGGAAGTAGCGCCAGCATGCGCGCCGCCATGCTCACCTATGGCAACCCGCGCAGTGTTGGCACATGGTCGGGCATCCCCTCGCACATGCTGGAAGCCCTTTCGGCGCATTTCGAATTCACCACCGTTATCGAAGCGCCGCTGCCGCGCTGGTACCGGCCGCTCGGGCTGGTGCTGAAGGCGCTCACGCTGCGGCGCTTCCAGTACACCGCCTCGCGCACCTTCACCCGGCTGGCCATGCGCGGCACCGCCGCCCGGCTTGCGGCGGAGCAGCCCGATGTGGTGTTCGCGGTCTCGTGCAGCCCCATCGCCCATGCCGTCACCGCCGCGCACCCTACCGTTTATATTGCCGATGCGACCGTGCGGCAGATGATCGGCTATTACGACCTGATGACGCGCAGTGTGGGGCGCAGCGCCGGCGGTGCCGATGCACTGGAGGCACAGGTGATCGAGGAGAGCGCGCTCATCCTCTACCCCTCCAGCTGGGCGCGCCAGTCCGCGCTGGCCGATTACGGGGCGGACGCGGCCAAGGTGTTCGAAATCGCCTGGGGTGCCAATATGCCGGCCGGCAATGGCCAGCCGCGTACGCTGCAGGCCGGCCCGCTCCGGCTGTTGTTCGTGGGCATAGAATGGGAGCGCAAGGGCGGCCCGCTGGCAGTGGCCGCTGCGGCCGAGCTGGCAGCGCGCGGGCTCGATTGCCGGCTCGACATCATCGGCAACAGCGCCGCCGTAATGGCCGGGCGCCCGGTGCCGGCCAATGTCCATTTCCACGGCCTGCTCCGCAAGGATGTGCCCGAACAGGCGGCTGCTCTGGACCGGCTGTTCGAGGAGGCGCATCTGCTGTTCCTGCCCACTCGCGCCGAATGCTACGGGATCGTGTTTGCCGAAGCCGCCACACGGGGGCTGCCCTCGGTCAGCATCGCCACCGGCGGGGTGCCATCGGTGGTGCGGGACGGCGAGACCGGCATCCTGCTGCCGCCGGGCGCCACCGCTGCCAACCATGCCGATGCCATCGCAGCCCTTGCTGCCGACCCCGCCCGCTATGCATCGATGTCGGCCGCAGCGCTGGTGGATGCAGCGCAGCGCCTCAACTGGGCGGTATGGGCCAGCGAGGTGGCGGCAATCGTCAAACGCCGGCTGGCAGCCGGTTTGCACGCCCCGGCAGGGCCGCTATAGCAGCGCCTGTTCAAACCCAGGTTTTCAAGAAGGTCTGCCCATGTCCAAGCCGGTAAAACGGGTCGTCCTCGCCTATTCGGGCGGGCTCGATACCAGCGTCATCCTGAAGTGGCTGCAAACCGAATATGGCTGCGAGGTGGTCACCTTCACCGCCGATCTGGGGCAGGGGGAGGAGCTGGAGCCGGCGCGCGCCAAGGCGCAGCTGATGGGCATCAAGCCAGAGCATATCTTCATCGAGGATCTGCGCGAGGAATTCGTGGCCGATTATGTGTTCCCGATGATGCGGGCGAATGCGCTTTATGAAGGCCAGTATCTGCTCGGCACGTCGATCGCCCGGCCGCTCATTGCCAAGAAGCAGATCGAGATCGCGAGGCTGGTGGGGGCCGATGCGGTGTCCCACGGCGCCACCGGCAAGGGCAATGACCAGGTGCGCTTCGAGCTCGGCTATTATGCGCTGGCCCCCGATATCCGCATCATCGCGCCGTGGCGGGAATGGGATCTGAACAGCCGCGAGGCGCTTATCGCCTTTGCGGAAAGCCACCAGATCCCGGTTTCCAAGGACAAGCGCGGCGAAAGCCCGTTTTCCACCGATGCCAACCTTCTGCACACCAGCTCCGAAGGCAAGGTGCTGGAAGACCCGTGGGAGGAGGTGCCCGATTATGTGTACAGCCGCACCGATGATCCCGAGGCGGCGCCCGATAGCCCCGAATATATCACGGTCGATTTCGAGCGCGGCGATGCGGTGGCGGTGGACGGCGAGCCGCTCTCGCCCGCCACTTTGCTGGCGCGGCTGAACGATCTGGGCAAGCGCCACGGCATCGGCCGGCTCGATCTGGTGGAGAACCGCTTTGTCGGCATGAAATCGCGCGGCATGTACGAAACGCCCGGCGGCACCATCCTCCACCTCGCCCACCGCGGCATCGAGCAGATCACGCTCGACCGGGGGGCGGCGCATCTGAAGGACGAGCTGGCGATTAAATATGCCGGGCTGCTGTATAACGGCTTCTGGTTCAGCCCCGAGCGCGAGATGCTGCAGGCCGCCATCGACCATAGCCAGGCGCGTGTCAGCGGCACCGTGCGCCTGAAGCTCTTTAAGGGCAGCGCCAGCGTGGTGGGGCGCAAATCACCCAACTCGCTCTATTCGGCCAGCATCGTCACCTTCGAGGATGACAAGGGCGCCTATGACCAGCGCGACGCCGAAGGGTTCATCAAGCTGAACGCGCTGCGGCTCCGCCTGCTCGGGCGCCGCGACGGACGTTAACCAATAAACACACTTCGTAAACTATCGTTATTTATCTGTTAATGCTATCTCCTTGATGCAGGCCGATTCGGATTGTCATTCCGGCTGTCATTGAGGGGACCAAACATGCGCACCATCGTTGCCTTGGCTGTTGCCGCGCTCGCCAGCGCCAGCGCCGCAAACGCCACCGTTCTCTTCTCGCAGAATTTCGAAGGGCTGCCTCAGGGCATTCCGGCAGCGAGCATTCCCGGCTTCAGCATCACCGGAACCGTCGATATCGTGAACACCCCCAATCAGTTCGGTATCGTCTGCGCCGGTGGCGCTGGCGGCTGTGCGGACATCGACGGCACCCCCGGACCGGGTGCACTCACCAGCAACCCGATCAACTTTGCCGCCGGCCGGCTCCTCACGATCGGCTTTGATCTGAGCGGCAACCAGCGCGGCGGGGCCAGCGATGTGTTTAACTTCACTGCCAATTTCGGGAGCGCCATCGATTTTCTCGGATTCACCTGCACTTCTGGATTCATCGGGTGCAATAGCGGTGATTTCACGGGCCAGACGTCGCTCGGCGCTTATGCTGAAACCATCGCTCCCAACCGCCCGTTCCTCGGCTACAGCGTGTCCTTCACCCCCACTACTGCGGGGTCGCTCCAGCTGGTCTTCTCCAGCCCAAGCGCGAACAATGTCGGCCCGATCCTCGACAATGTGCTGGTCAGCCAGGTGCCGGAGCCGGCCAGCTGGGCCATGCTGATCGGCGGTTTCGGCATCATCGGCGCCACGCTGCGCCGCCGCCGCGAGCGCAGCCAGCTCGCCTGAAGCACCTGCGCGGGCGCGCTGCCGGTCCGGCAGTCGCCCGCCGGGGCTGGACGTTGAAAAGCGGGTGCCGCGCCGATACTAGTTATCGAGCCTGGCGCCCGCTGCCGTTCAGAGCCCGAAGGCTTGCTTGATTCCATCCACGATGAACTGCGCTGCAAGCGCCCCCAGCACCACCCCGAGCAACCGGGTGAGCGCGCCTTCGAATTTCGCCCCCATCAGCCGCATCAACGGCCCGGCGGCGAGCAGGCAGAGCAGCGTGAGCAGCATCACTGCCACCAGCGCCGCCAGCACCGCGCCCAGCTCGATGGGAGAATGTGCCCGCGCGGTGAGCAGCATTACCGCTGCAATCGCGCCCGGCCCGGCGAGCATGGGGATGGCCATCGGGAACACCGAAATATCCTCTTCGGCGGAAGTGGCAGAGGCCTTCACTTCCTCCGCCCGGTGCTCGCGCCGCTCGGTGCGCTTTTCAAACACCATCTCGATTGCGATCAGGAAAACCATCACCCCGCCGGCGATCTTGAAGGCGGCCAGGCTGATACCGAGCGCGTTCAGGAACGGCTGGCCGCCGAGCGCAAAGCCGACCAGCACGATGCTCGCAATCCCGCACGACCGCAGCGCCATCGCGCGGCGGTGCGCGCCGCCGGTGCCGGAAGTGAGCGAGGAAAATATCGGCACGCAGCCGGGCGGGTCGATCACCACGAACAGCGTTACGAACGCCGATACGAACAGGGCCTGCAGCTCGTTCATGCAGCGCGGGCCAGCGCGGCCTTCAGCGTGTTCGCCAGCAGGCAGGCAATCGTCATTGGCCCCACCCCGCCCGGCACCGGGGTGATGAACCCGGCGCGCGCGCTGGCGCCGGAAAAGTCCACATCCCCCACCAGCCGGGTTTTGCCGCCGTCGGCCGCAAACTGAGTCTTGCCGGCCTCCGCCGGCAGCTGTGTCTTGCCGGCCTCCGCCGGCACCCGGTTGATGCCGACATCGATCACGCACGCGCCTTCGCGCACCCAGCTGCCTTGCACCATGCCGGGAATGCCTACCGCCGCCACCAGAATTTCGGCGCGCGCCACATGGGCGGCCAGGTCGCGCGTGCGGCTGTGCGCGATGGTCACGGTCGCGCTGCGGGCGGTGAGCAGCGCCGCCATCGGCTTGCCCACGATTGCCGAACGCCCAATCACCAGCGCTTCGCGGCCGGAAAGATCGCCCAGCGCCTCCTCGATCAGCATCAGGCAGCCTGAAGGCGTGCAGGGCACCAGCGCCTGCCTGCCGCTGGCCAGCAGCCCGGCGTTCACAGCCGTAAAGCCGTCCACATCCTTGGCCGGGTCAATCGCCTCGATAACCAGATCGGCGTTGATATGCGCGGGCAGCGGCAGCTGCACCAATATGCCGTCTATCGCCGGATCATTGTTCAGCGCCGCCACCAGCGCCAGCAGCTCGGCCTCGCGCACATCGGCCGGCAGCCGGTGCTCCACCGAGAGCATGCCGGCCTCGCGCGTGGCCGCCCCCTTGTTGCGGACATAGACCTGGCTCGCCGCATCTTCCCCCACCAGCACCACGGCCAGGCCCGGCGCGCGGCCCTGCGCCGCCACAAACGCCGCCACGCCGCCCGCCACTTCGGCGCGCAGCCGGGCGGCCCGCGCCTTGCCGTCGATCAGGACCGCGGTCACAGCATCCCGGTATCGAGGAGGAGGGCGGGCAGCACCCGCTGGATGAGGATGATGAGGAGGATGAGCACCATCGGCGACAGGTCGATGCCGCCCATATCCGGCAGCACGCGCCTGATGGGCCGCAGCAGCGGGGCGAAGAAACGGTCAAGCCCGGTCACCACCGCGCGCACAAAGCCGTTGCTCATGTTGATGACGTTGAAGGCCACCAGCCAGCTGAGCACAGCCCAGATCACCAGCGCCCAGATCACATATTGCAGGGCGACGATCACCACCCCCACCAGCGCTGCCAGCGTGTTCATCGGCTTACTCCCTGCCTTGATAGCCGCCCTCTAGCCTTCCAGGCGAAAAGGGGCAACCGGCGGGGCAGGCGGCGCACCCGCTTCCCTTCGTCCCATGGCGTCGCTAGACCGGCGGCTCGAAAGGAATTCGGCCATGGAAACAATCGGTGTAATCGGCAGCGGCCTGATGGGGGGCGGCATTGCCCATGTGGCGGCGCTCGCCGGCTACAAGGTCATCCTGTCCGACATCGCGCTCGAGCGTGCCGAGGCCGGCCGCGCCAGCATCGGCAAGAACATGGCCCGCATGGTGAGCAAAGGCACGGTCACCGAGGCGGAGGCTGAAGCAGCGCTCGCCCGCATCCGCCTGACCACCGACAATGCCGCCCACGCAGACGCCGATCTGGTGATCGAGGCCGCCACCGAGAATGAGGGCGTGAAGGCCAAGATCTTCCAGAGCCTCAGCCTCGCGCCGCACGCGCTGCTGGCCAGCAACACCTCCTCCATTCCCATCACCCGCCTTGCGGCCGCCACCGACCGGCCGGACCGGTTCTGCGGCCTGCACTTCTTCAATCCCGTACCCCTGATGGCGCTGGTGGAGATCATCCCCGGCCTCGCCACCTCGGCCAGCACCAAGGCCGCCATCCACGGCTTCACCGACCGGCTGGGCAAGACCGCCATCGAATCGGCGGACAGCACGGCGTTTATCGTCAACCGCGTGCTCTGCCCCATGCTCAACGAGGCGATTTTCGCGCTGGGCGAAGGCGTGGGCTCGGTCACCGATATCGATGCCGGGCTGAAGCTGGGCGCCAACCACCCCATGGGGCCACTGACGCTCGCCGATTTCGTGGGGCTCGATACGCTGCTCTCGATCATGCGGGTGATGCAGGATACGACCGGCGACCCCAAATACCGCCCGGCGCCGCTGCTGGTGAAATATGTGGAAGCCGGCTGGTACGGCAAGAAGACCGGACGGGGCTTTTATGATTATTCGGGTGCAGAACCGGTGCCGACCCGGTAAGCGCGCGCCATGTCTGCCCACGCCCCCAGCCCCGATATGCTCGCCAAGACCGAAACGCTGGTCGAGGCGCTGCCCTATCTGCAGCGCTATGCCGGCAAGATATTCGTGGTGAAATACGGCGGCCACGCCATGGGCAATGCCGAACTGGCGCATGATTTTGCCGAGGATATCGTGCTTTTGAAAGCGGTCGGCATCCTGCCCGTGGTGGTGCACGGCGGCGGGCCGCAGATTGGCGCCATGCTGAAGCGGCTGGGTATCGAAAGCCGCTTTGTCGATGGCCTGCGGGTGACGTGCGAGGATACCGCGCGGATTGCCGAAATGGTGCTCGCCGGCTCCATCAACAAGGAACTGGTCGGCTGGATCGAGGCCGCCGGCGGCCGCGCGGCCGGCATTTCGGGCAAGGACGCAGGGCTGGTCCGCGCCCGCAAGGTCACCCGCACCGTCCGCGACCCCGGCAGCGCTATCGAGCAGGTGGTGGACCTAGGCTTTGTGGGCGAGCCGGAAAGCATCGACCGCACCATCATCGACACGTTGCTTGCCGCCAATATCGTGCCGGTCATCGCGCCAGTTGGCATCGGCAGCGACGGCCATACCTATAACATCAACGCCGATACCATGGCCGGCCATATCGCCGCCGCCCTGGGCGCATCCCGGCTTTTCCTGCTCACCGATGTGCCGGGCGTGCTGGGCAAGGACAAGGCGCTGCTCTCCGATCTCACCCCCGCCATGGTGGCTGCACTCACCGAAGATGGCACGATCAGCGGTGGCATGATTCCCAAGCTGGAAACCTGTGTCCATGCGGTCGAGGCCGGCGTGGATGCCGCCGTCATCCTCGATGGCCGCATTCCGCACGCCATGCTGCTGGAAATCTTCACCCGGCGCGGCGCCGGCACGCTGGTCAGAGCCTGAACAGCGTGCCGGCTGCTACGCCCGTTCAGCGGGTAACAGCAGCTGACCCGGCCGTGGCAATCTCGCCGTCCTGCGCGGAAGAGGCGCCGCTCACGCCAACCGCTCCCACCACGGCGGCGCCGGACTTGACCGGAACCCCGCCGTCCACGCCCACAAAGCCGGGAATGGTCAGGTAGCGCGCACCTTCCGGTTCGAGCAGCCGCTGCTGCAAAATGCCGGTGGCGCTGCGAAAGCCGGCGGCCGTGCGCGCCTTGGCAAGCGCAATATCGGGGCCGACCAGCGAGGCTTCGTCCATCCGCTGCATCATGATCGGCACGCCGGATGGATCAACCACCACGATGGTAACCTTCAGCCCCATCGCCTTCGCCTTGGCTTCCGCGGCTGCGGTCGCTGCGCGCGCGCCTTCAAGCGTGAGCACCGGCTTGTTGGAAACCATCTGTGCCGCTGCCGGTGCCGCAATCGCCGCCGCCAGCAAAATTCCTGTCATAAACCGCATCATCAGTCCTCCCCTTCCGTGCTACCGCCTTATAGCTTGCCGGTAAGCTCCGGCACCAGCGTAAACAGGTCGCCCACCAGCCCCAGATCGGCAACCTGGAAAATCGGCGCTTCCTCATCCTTGTTGATGGCGACGATGATTTTCGAATCCTTCATCCCCGCCAGATGCTGGATGGCGCCCGAAATGCCGATCGCCATGTAAAGCTCCGGCGCCACGATCTTGCCGGTCTGGCCCACCTGATAATCATTGGGCGCATAGCCCGAATCGACCGCCGCCCGGCTGGCGCCCACCGCTGCGCCCAGCTTGTCGGCCAACGGATCGATATATTCGTGGAACTTCTCGGAAGACCCCAGCGCCCGGCCGCCCGAAACGATGATCTTGGCAGCCGTCAGCTCCGGCCGTGCCGAGGAGGTAAGCTCGGCATTTTCAAACGCCGCCCGGTCCGATGTCGCCCCGGCGCCCACGCTCTCCACGCTGGCGCTGCCGCCGCTGGTCGCCGCCTTGGCAAAGGCAGTGCCGCGCACGGTGATCACCTTCTTGGCATCCGCGCTCTTCACGGTGGCGATCGCATTGCCGGCATAGATCGGCCGGGTGAAGGTATCAGGCCCCTCCACCGAAAGAATGTCGGAGACCTGCGCCACATCGAGATGCGCTGCCACCCGCGGCGCCACATTCTTGCCGCGCGTGGTGGCGGGCGCCACAAACGCATCATAGCCGGCCATCAGCCCCACAATGAGCGGCGCCAGATTTTCCGGCAGCGCATGGGCATAGGCCGGGTCATCGGCGTGCAGCACCTTGGCCACACCGGCAACCGCCGCCGCCTCGCTGGCTACCGTGGCGGAGCCGCTGCCCGCCACCAGCAGGTGCACATCGCCGCCCAGCTGGCCGGCCGCAGTCACCGCCGCCAGCGTTGCATCCTTCAGATGCGCATTGTCATGCTCGGCCAGAACCAGAACGCTCATGCCACAGCTCCCATCGCCTTCAGCTTCTCGACCAGCTCGTCCACCGTCTTCACCTTGATGCCGGCCTGGCGCTTGGCCGGCTCCACCACCTTCAGCACCGCGAGCCTGGGGGTCACGTCCACCCCGTAATCGGCCGGGGTCTTGGCCGCGATCGGCTTGGACTTGGCCTTCATAATGTTGGGGAGCGAGGCATAGCGCGGCTCGTTCAACCTGAGATCGGTGGTCACTACCGCTGGCAGCGTCAGCGCCACTGTCTCCAGCCCGCCGTCCACTTCGCGGGTCACGTGCACCACGGCACCATCGGGCGCCACCTTGCTGGCGAAGGTGCCCTGCGGCCAGCCCAGCAGGCCGGCCAGCATCTGCCCGGTCTGGTTGGCATCATCATCGATCGCCTGCTTGCCGAGGATGACCAACCCGGGCGGCTCCTCCTCCACGATCTTCGCCAGCAGCTTGGCCACGCCGAGCGACTCGGTCGGCCCCTCGGTCACTACCAATATGCCCCGGTCGGCGCCCATGGCGAGCGCGGTGCGAATGGTTTCTGTCGCCTGCTGCACACCCACCGAGACCACCACGATCTCGGTCACCACACCCTTTTCCTTCAGCCGGATCGCCTCTTCCACGGCAATCTCGTCAAAGGGGTTCATGCTCATCTTCACATTGGCGAGGTCGACGCCCGAGCCATCGGGCTTTACCCGCACCTTCACATTGTAATCGACCACCCGTTTTACGGGCACCAGAACCTTCATCGCCAGCTCCGAACCGCTGTTAAACCAAGGCGAGTGGCTTGGCGGATGCGCCGCGCCCCGTCAACCACCCCCAACCGCGCGGGGAGGGGGCGCGCCTCAGGGCTCCAGCCGCGCGCCGGCCCAGCGCCACAGCTGCAGGCTGAACCATCCCTGCGCATCCTCGAAGCTGGCTTCGGGCGTCCAGCCGCTCGCCTCCGCCATCAGCTTTATCGCCGGCAGTGACCATTTGTGGCTGTTCTCGGTATGGATGGTCTCGCCCGCCTCAAGGCTGAACCGGCCGCCTGCGGCCTCGAACTGCTGGGCCCGGGTCGCTTCCAGGTGCATCTCGATCCGGCTGGCGGCGGGGTTCCAGCGCGCCAGATGCCGCAGCCGGCTGGTATCGATACTGCCGCCAAGCTCGCGGTTTATCCGGGCGGCAAGGTTCAGGTTGAAGTCTGCGGTAACGCCTGCGGCATCGTCATAGGCAGCCTCCAGCACCGCCACATCCTTGGCCAGGTCAAAACCGATCAGAAGCCAGCTACCCGCGCCCAGCAGCGCCGCGAACCGCCGGAGCAGATCCACCGCCGGCGCCGGCGCCAGATTGCCGATGGTGGAGCCGGGGAAGAAGCCCAGCCGCGGCGTCCCCGCCACTGCTGCGGGCAGCGCCAGCGCACCGGTGAAATCCCCGGCCAGCGGGTGCACCGCCAGCCCCGGAAACCGTGTCCCCAGCGCTGCCGCCGCCTCGAAAAGCCAGTCGGCCGAAATATCGATGGGCACATAGGCCGCCGGCGCCACCGCCTCCAGCAGCAAGGGCGTCTTGGCGGACGAGCCCGAGCCGAACTCCACAACCGTGCGGCCCGGCCCCACGGCCGCCGCTATCGCGCCTGCAGAAGCCGCCAGCAGCGCCACTTCGGTGCGGGTGGGGTAATATTCGGGCAGATCGGTAATCTGCTCGAACAGAGCCGAGCCGCGCCGGTCATAAAACCAGCGCGCAGGGATCAGCTTTTGCGGCTGCGAAAGCCCGGCCCGCACATCATGGGCAAAGGCCCGGGTGGCGGCATCATCGTCCAGATCGGCCATGGGGGCTCCTCATGCATCGCGCGCGAGCCGCAGCCCGGAGAACTGCCACCGCGCATGGGGGGGAAAGAAGTTGCGGGTGCTGGCCCGGCTGCTGCCGCGCGGCGTTGCACAGCTGGCACCCTTCAGCACCATCTGCCCGCTCATGAACTTGCCGTTATATTCGCCCACAGCACCAACAGCCGCACGGAAGCCGGGGTGCGGGCGAAAGGCGCTGGCGGTCCATTGCCAGCAATCCCCGAACAGCCCGGCGCGGCCCTGGGGTGCTGCCGGCCCGGCGCGGTCCAGCTGGTTGCCGCCGGCGGGGTCGTGGCTGGCCGCCGCCACTTCCCATTCCGCTTCGGTGGGCAGCCGGGCGCCGGCCCAGCTGGCATAGGCATCGGCCTCGTAAAAGCTGATATGGGTTACCGGTGCTTGGCGGTCGAGCGGCTGGCGGCCGGCGAGGCCGAAGCTGCTCCACCAGCCCTCTTCGGCCTGCCAGTGCGCAGGCGCTGCAACCGCGTTCTGCTGCTGCCATGCCCAACCGTCCGAAAGCCAGAGCGCGGGCTTGGCATAGCCATTATCGGCAATGAAATCCGCCCAATCGGCATTGCTCACCAGCGTGTCCGACAGCAGATAGGGCTGCAGCAGCACCTGATGCGCCGGCCCCTCGCAATCAAAGCCGAACCCCGGCCCCTGATGGCCAACCGCGCAGATGCCGCCGGCGTGCGCGGTCCAGCCCGGCTCCGCCCGCTTGCCCGCCGGCGGCAGCGCCGGCCACAGCGCCGGCTCCAGCCGGTTGCGCGCCATCAGGTCCAATATGTCGGTCAGCAGCAGCTCCTGGTGCTGCATTTCATGGTGGCAGCCCAGCTCCAGCAGCGCCAGCCGTTCGGGCGGCAGCGCATCGGCCAGCCGCAGCACCGCCGCATCCACATGTGCGCGCCACGCCAGGATTTCCGAGAGGCTGGGCCTTGTGAGCATACCACGCTCGGCCCGCGCCAGCCGCGCGCCCTTGGCCTCGTAATAGCTGTTGAACAGATAGGCGAAGCGCGGGTCGAACGGCCGGTAGCCGCCCACGCTCTCGAGCACGAAACTTTCGAAAAACCAGCTGGTGTGCGCCAGATGCCATTTGGCGGGCGACGCATCGGGCATCGATTGCGCGCTGGCATCTGCATCGGACAATGGCCCGGCCAGCGCCACGCTCATCGCCCGCACGCTCTGGAAAAGCGCCAGCAGCGCCTCGCGGGTGCCGGCTTGTGGCATCAACTGCGGGGTTGCCATTGTTGCTCTCCGTTCCTGCGCCCGCCACTCAGCGGTTGGCGCCCGGTACCCACAGCACGTCCCCCTGCGCCCGGTTGGCCAGCCGGGCGAGCACGAACAACAGGTCCGACAGCCGGTTGATGTAACGCATCGCGGGGCCGGAAAGTTCCTCGCCTGCCGCCACCGCTGCCACACCGTCCCGCTCGGCCCGGCGGCAGATGGTGCGCGCGAGGTGAAGGGCGGTCGCAGTCGATGTGCCAGCGGGCAGGATGAAGCTGGTCAGCGGCGCAAGCTCTGCCGTGGCGGCGTCGATCTCCGCCTCCAGCCGTTCCACCTGCGTCTCGATGATCCTGAGCGCACCCTCGATCACGCCCGGGGTGGCAAGATCGGCCCCGAGATCGAAAAGGTCGTTCTGGATGCGGGCCAGCGCCGGCTCCAGCGGGCCGGCGTGCAGCCGCGCCATGCCGATTGCGGCGTTCAGCTCGTCCACGCTCCCAACAACCTGCAGCCGCGCATCGGCCTTCGATCGGCGCGAGCCATCGACCAGCCCGGTGGTGCCATCATCGCCGGTGCGAGTGTAAATGCGGTTGAGCCGTACCACCGCGCACTATCAACCCTGGCGATTGACCAGGAACAGGATGACGATGAACAGGATCGCCAGCGCCTGGAAGCCCACCCGGTAGCTCATCATCAGGTTGGAGCGCTTGCCGCCCACATCCTTGCCGCGCGCCATGATGATGATGCCCCGCGCCAGCACGGTGAGGGTGGCAATGGCCGCAAGGACCATGAGGATGATGAGAGCCGCCTGCATCCGCCTTCCTTAGCCCGAGCCGCCCGGCCCGGCCAAGGAAAAAGGCTGGCGCCCCGCTTATGCCGCAGCCGCTCCGGCGCGCCGCCGCCGCGCTGCTGCGCCCACCAGGCCAAAGCCGGCGATCAGCATGGCCCAGCTTCCGGGCTCGGGCACCGCGCTGAACGGGGTAAGCTGCACGAACACATTGCGCAGGCTGTAACGGCTGATGGGCAGCTGTGATGCTTCGGCGAGCGTTGTCGGCGTGCCCTGCCGGAAGGTCAGCCCAACCGTATAAGGCGCACCGGTATCCGCCCAGACCGAAAACGGGTCGATCGTCTCCACAGTGTCGAGGAGCATCGGGCTGCTGCCGTCCGAGAAGGTCTGCGAGCGGCCGAACACCACGCTGCTCAAATAGATATCGGGCCCGAACGACCCCAGCACAGGCACAATGTCATACGCCGGCAGCAGCATGCCATCGGCAAACCGCTGGCCATCGGCGATCGCCAGCTGATCGAGGCGGACATTCGGGTTCGTGGGGGAATTATTGCCATTGTCGATTGCGAAGATATTGCCTTCGCTGTCGGCGCGCTGGAACAGCAGCACGATCGCCGCACTGTCCGCAATCGAAATGATCCCGTTGCTTACCGCGCCGGCAAAAACGGCATTGCCGCCGACGCCGCCCAGCAGCGGCAGCGGTGAGCGCACCGCATTGTTCAGATCAATGTCCCAGCTTGCCTGCAGCGTGGCGCCAGTGCTCAGCGGAAAGCCCGAGACTGGCATGCCCGGTCCCGACGGGCCGACAAGCTCGCCCTGCAGATAGACATTGAAGCGGCTTGCGGCCGCCGCCGGGGCCGCCAGCATCAACAGGCCGGCAACCGCCGGCAACCACCCCAACCGCATGAAAAACCCCCGTTTCGCACCAAGATGACAGCCCGCCCAGCGCTGGCTCAACTGCGCGCCTAACTAAATCGAAACCCATAGGCAACAAGCGATTCGTCAAGCTGGGCGCGGCAGGCTTCGGCGGTCATTCCGGCCGCCCGCAGCGCCGCCAGCGAGGCACTGGCGTCGCGCTTGGCGAGCCGTTTTCCATCGGCTCCGCACAGTAGTGGATGGTGCAGGTAGCGCGGCGCTGGCAGGCCGAGCACGGCCTGCAACAGCCGCTGCGCATGGGTCGCCTCGTCCAGATCCTCGCCGCGCACCACCAGGCTCACACCCTGCGCTGCATCGTCCACCACCACCGCCAGATGATAGGATGTGCCGAGACCCCGCCGCGCCACCACAAAATCCCCGAGCGCCAGCGGATCGACGCCGCGCGTGCTGCCGGTTCTGTCGTGCCTGAAGAGCGGCCCTGCAATAGCAGCGGCACGCGCGGCGTCTATCCGCCATGCGCCCTCCACCAGCCCCAGCGACCGGCAGGTGCCGGGGTAGAGCGGGCCTTCCGGACCATGCGGGGCGGCAGCGGCAGCGGCAATGTCCCCCCGGGTGCACTGGCAGGCATAAATCAGCCCCAGCGCCCGCAGCTTGTCCAGCGCGGCCCCATAGGCCTCTGCCCGCTCGCTTTGCCGCCACACCGGGCCGTCCGGCGCCAGCCCCAGCCAGGCGAGGTCCTCCAGAATCGCAGCCTCATGTTCCGGCCGGCAGCGCGCGGTGTCGATATCCTCCATCCGCACCAGCCAGCGGCCGCCGCCCGCCCGCGCCAGCCGCCAGCCCAGCATAGCCGACAGCGCATGGCCAAGGTGCAGCAAGCCCGTCGGTGAGGGCGCAAAGCGGGTAACGAGAGGGAAATCGGCAACCATATCCGGTGTTGTCATTTGCCTGACACACGAACTGTTGTATATCCGCCCAAACCACGGAAACGGCCGCCTGCAACGGCCTTGCGTGCGACAGGGCCTGTGGTTGGCGACGCTTCCTTGCTGAGGGAGACGGCTGGCTCATGTATCATCCCGATATTCTGTCGCCGCCCGATGCCTGCCCCGCTTTGGTGCTCAACGCCGATTATACCCCGCTTTCCTATTATCCGCTGTCGCTCTGGTCGTGGCAGACCGCGATCAAGGCGGCGTTCCTCGAGCGCGTGGATATCATCGCCGAATATGACCGGGTGATCCGCAGCCCCAGCTTCGAGATGAAGCTGCCCAGCGTGATTGCGCTCAGGCAATATGTGCGCCCCGCCAGCCACCCGGCCTTCACCCGGTTCAACCTGTTCCTGCGCGACAAGTTCAGCTGCCAATATTGCACCGCAAGCCATGATCTCACCTTCGATCATGTGGTGCCGCGCGCCTATGGCGGCCGGACCACCTGGTCCAACGTGACCACGGCGTGCGCGCCGTGCACCCTGAAGAAGGGCGGCCGCACACCGGCGGAGGCGCATATGCAGCTGCACTCGCGCCCCGGCCAGCCGAGCACTCATCAGTTGCAGGAAAACGGCCGCGCCTTCCCCCCGCATTACCTGCACGCCACGTGGCGCGATTATCTCTATTGGGATACCGAGCTGATCGCCTGAGCGCTGCACAGAACCACCGTCAGCCCGTCCGCCGGCGCGTCTGCCAGCGCCTCAATCCGCACCGCATCGCGCCGCGCCCGGCCGATGATCGCGGGCGCCACCGGCCCTTCCACCAGCAGCGCATCGCAGCGCCCCAGCCAGCCCAGCTGGTTGAGCGTAAGCTCGCCCGGATCCTCGCTCGCCACCACAATGCGCTGCACCGCGCGCACCGCCGCGCTGTCCCCCGCCACCGCCGCCGCCACCGCCTCGGGTGCATTCTCGATGCGCCGCAGCGGATCGAGCGGGCCATGCTCGGCCAGCGCCCGCTCCCACAGCCGCCGGCGCGCGTCCACGCCGGGGTGTGCCGCGCTCGCCGCGCGCCGGGCAGCGCCAATCGCTGCCGCCAGCGGGCCGAGCGAGGCCGGCAGCAGTGCCTCCAGCCGGCCGCGCAGCGCGCGCGAAAGGCTGGCCGAAGCCCCGCCGGTGGATACCGCCACCACCACCGGCGACCGGTCGATCACCGCCCCCATCAGAAAATCCGAACGCGCCGGCCGGTCCACCACATTCACCAGCAGGCCACGCCCGCGCAGCCGCGCCGCTGCCGCCACTGCCTCCCCCTCATCCTCCAGCGCCACGAACGCCAGCATCGCATCGCCGGCATCCTCTCCCACCAGCCGGCCGCCGGCGGCCTCCACCAGCCGCGCCTTGGCCGCCGCCGGCTCCCCGCTGCCCAGAAGAATGACCGCCCGGCCGGTGATGGTGAGGAAGATGGGAAGCGTCTGCATGCCTCCTCCATGCCAGTCCTGCAGCCTCTGGCAAGCACCCATGACAGGCGCCTGCGGTGGACAATTGCTGCGCTTTCATGGTCAATGCACCCGGCAGGGCGGGCCGCGCGCTGCCACGGCCTGCTTCATGATAGCCGGCACCAGCACCCGATACGCAAGCCTGGAGCCGCGTCTTGAACACCCCATTAAACTCCCTCCAGCCGCCGCTGCCGGTGCTGGCCGAAACCGCGCTGTTCCTCGATTTCGATGGCACATTATCGGCCCTTGCGGCGCGCCCCGAACAGGCGCGGCTGGCGCCCGGCCTTCGCGACCGGCTGGCGCTGCTGGCCCGGCGGATGGAAGGCCGGCTGGCGATCATCAGCGGCCGCAGCCTCGATATGCTGGATATTCTGGTGGGCCTGCCGGGCGTGGCGATGGCCGGCATCCACGGCCTTGAGCGGCGCACGGCCGAGGGGCATATGCACCGCCCCGAGGCTGGGCCGGCAATTGCCGCTGCCCGCGCCGATCTTGCCGCCTTTGCAACCGCGCACCCGCAGCTGCTGCTCGAAGACAAGGGGCTGGGGGTGGCGCTGCATTACCGGCAGGCGCCTTGGCTGGAGGCAGCGGCCGGCCGCGCCGCCGCCGCTGCCGCCCGCGCCCATGGCCTGGCGCTGCAGGCTGGCCATATGGTGTTCGAAGTGCGGCTGCCCGGTGCCGACAAGGGGGCAGCGCTCGATGCGTTCATGGCGCAAGCGCCTTTTACCGGCCATCGTCCGTTGTTCCTTGGCGATGATCTGACCGACGAAGCCGGCTTCACCGCCGCCGCAGCGCACGGCGGCCACGGCATATTGGTGGGCGACCGGTCCAGACAGGGGCCGCCGACCGCCGCGCGCTACCGGCTTGCCGATGTGGAGGCGGTGGCGCTTTGGCTGGGCCAGCTTGCGGCCAGCGAGCCGGTGGCCAGCCTGTGACCGGCAGCCGCAGCAAATGGGGCACACTCGATCTCGCCCCGATCGGCAATTGCGCGGTGAGCGCACTTCTTGACCGCAATGCCTGTTTCACCTGGAGCTGCCTGCCACGGGTAGACGGCGAGCCGTTCTTCTCCGCCCTGTTGGGCGGGGTGGACCCGGTGGACGACAGCGCCACCGGGCTATGGGCAATCGATCTGGAAGGCCGCACCACCAGCCGCCAGCACTATGTCGGCAATTCCGCCATCCTGCTCACCACGCTGGAAGATGCGCATGGCAACAGCATCGAGATTACCGATTTCGCGCCGCGCTTTCACCGCTCGGGCCGCACCTACCGGCCCACCGCCTTTGTGCGCGTGGTGCGGGTGCTTGCCGGCAGCCCGCGTATCCGGGTGCGGCTGCGGCCCACCACCGGCTGGAGCAGCGCCCCGCCGCCCACCACATCAGGCTCCAACCATATCCGCTATCTGGTGCCCCGCCACCCGATGCGGCTGACCACCGATGCCCCCATCGGCCATGTGATCGGGGAACGCTGGTTCCGGCTGGAGCGCACGCTGGTCATGTTCCTTGGCCCCGACGAGCCGTTTTCCGGCGATCTGGCAGCCAATGCCCGCAGTTTTTACGACCAGACGCTTGCAGACTGGCAGCAATGGGCGCGCGGGCTCGCCGTGCCGCTCGAATGGCAGAAGGTGGTTATCCGCGCCGCCATCGGCCTCAGGCTGTGCACGCATGAGGAGACCGGCGCCATCGTGGCGGCGCTCACCACCTCAATCCCCGAAAGCCCCGGCTCGGGCCGTAACTGGGATTACCGCTACTGCTGGCTGCGCGACGGCTATTACACGGTGCAGGCGCTCAACCGGCTGGGCGCGCTCGATGTGCTGGAAAACTACCTCGGCTATCTGCGCAACATCGTCGATCTGGCGGGCAGCGGCACCATCCAGCCGCTGTTCGGCGTGGGGCTGGAAACCCGGCTGCCCGAAAGCATCGCCGATGGCCTTCCCGGCTACCGCGGCATGGGGCCGGTGCGGATAGGCAACCAGGCGCAGGAACACAGCCAGCACGATGTCTATGGCCAGGTAGTGCTCTCCAACATCCAGGCATTTTTCGACCAGCGGCTGCTGCGCCCCGCCACTCTGGCGGATTTCGAGAGCCTGGAACGGGTGGGCGATCAGGCGTTTGCGCTCCATGCCACCCCCGATGCCGGGCTGTGGGAGTTTCGCACCCGCGCCAGCATCCACACCTATTCGGCGCTCATGTGCTGGGCGGCGTGCGACCGGCTGGGCAATGCAGCAGACGCGCTGGGCCTGCCCGAGCGGACCAGCCACTGGCGCGGACGCGCCGACATAATCCGCGCCAGAATCGAGAAAGACGCCTGGAACGAGGCCGCCGGCCATTATGCAGCCAGCTTCGGCGGGGACGAGGTGGACGCCAGCCTGCTGCAGATGGTCGAGCTGCGCTTTCTGGCGCCCGATGATCCGCGCTTTCTGGCCACTTTTGCGGTTATCGAGGCGCGGCTGCGGCGCGGCGATTCGATGCTGCGCTATGATCTGGCCGATGATTTCGGCACCCCCGAAACCGCGTTCAACTTCTGCACCTTCTGGCTCATCGAGGCGCTGTGGCTGGTCGGCCGGGAGGAGGAGGCGCGGCAGCTGTATGAAACCGCGATCAGCCGGCTCACCCATTCGGGCATGATGTCGGAAGATCTGGCCGATGATGGCACCTTGTGGGGCAATTTCCCGCAAACCTACTCGCTCGTCGGGTTGATCAACTGCGCCGGCCTGCTCAGCAAACCATGGGCTGCGGTCAGATGAGGAAGCGCGCATGAGCCGTCTGATCGTGGTCTCCAACCGGGTAACCCCGCCGGCGGCCGAAAACGACGCCAGCCAGGGCGGGCTGTCGGTGGCGCTGGCCGAGGCGCTTCGCAGCACGCGGGGCCTCTGGTTCGGCTGGTCGGGCGCCACCACCAAGGCCTTCACCGGCCATATCAACCTCGAACGCTCGGCCGGCATCACCACCGCCACCATCGATCTGGAAGCGCAGGATATCGACGAATATTACAACGGCTATGCCAACAAGACGCTTTGGCCGCTGTTCCACTACCGGCTCGACCTCGCCGAATATGACCGGCAGTTCACCGAAGGCTATGAGCGGGTGAACGAGCGCTTTGCCGAAACGCTGGTGCCGGTGCTCGACCCCGATGACATCATCTGGGTGCATGATTATCACCTCATCCCGCTCGCCACCGCGCTGCGCCGGCGCGGTGTCACCAACCGCATCGGCTTTTTCCTCCACATCCCCTGGCCGCCCAAGCGGCTGCTTACCACGCTGCCGCGCCATGCGGAGCTGGTCGAAAAGCTGTTCGATTATGATCTGGTAGGCTTCCAGACCGAAGACAGCTGCGAAGCCTTCCGCGAATATGTGGACCGCGAAACCACCGCGAACTTCGGCGCTATCGGCACGGTCGAGGCCTTTGGCCGCTCGGTGCGGGTGGCGGCGTTTCCCATCGGCATCGATGCCCGCGCCTTCATCGCCGCCGCCGAAAGCCCGGAGGCGCTCGCCACCCGCGACCGGCTGCAGACCAGCATCGCCGGCCGCCAGATGCTGGTCGGTGTCGACAGGCTGGATTACTCCAAAGGCCTTGCCGAGCGCTTCCTCGGCTATGAACGCTTCCTCGCCGATAATCCGGACCGGCGGCAGGATGTGTTCCTGCTGCAGATCGCGCCCCCCACCCGCAGCGACATCGGCTCGTACCAGGAAATCCGCGAGCAGCTGGAGCAGCTCTCGGGCCGCATCAACGGCGCCTATGCGGAGGTGGACTGGGTGCCGGTGCGCTACGTCAACCGCGGCTATCCGCGCCAGGTGCTCGCCGGCATCTACCGGATGGCGCGCATCGGCCTTGTCACCCCGCTGCGCGACGGGATGAACCTTGTCGCCAAGGAATATGTGGCGGCGCAGGACCCGGCAGACCCCGGCGTGCTCATCCTCTCCAGCTTCGCCGGAGCCGCCCGGCAGATGCCCGAGGCGCTGCTCATAAATCCCTTCAGCCGCGAGGAAATTGCCGATGCCATTCGCCAGGCGCTGGCCATGCCGCTGGCCGAACGCCAGCGCCGCTGGCAGGCTCTGATCGAAGGCGTGATCACCAACGATGTCGATGCCTGGCGATGCCAGTTCGTGGACGCGCTGGAAGCCGTGCCGCTGCACGAAAAAGGATAAAGCGCGTGGAACTCGAACCGACAATCGCGTCGACCGGCCTGTTGCTGCTGGTGGTTTCGCTGGTGGCCATGCTCTCGCGGCGGCTGTCGCTCCCCTATAGCGTCGGGCTGGTGGTGGCCGGCATCGCGCTCGCCTTTTCGCCGCTCGAAGTGCCGTTCCGGCTCAGCCGCGATCTGATTTTCGAAGTGTTCCTGCCGCCGCTGGTGTTCGAGGCAGCCCTCCACCTCAAATGGCCAGCCTTCAAGCGCGACCTGCCCCTGACCGCGGTTCTGGCCTTTGTGGGGGTTATCATCACCACCGGCGTGGTGGCCGCCGGCATGCATTATGCGCTGGGCTGGAGCTGGGTCGGCGCCGGGCTGTTCGGCGTGCTCATCGCCGCCACCGATCCGGTCTCGGTCATCGCCGCCTTCAAGGAGATGAAGGTGGAACCCCGGCTCGCCATGATCGTGGAATCGGAAAGCCTGTTGAACGACGGCGCGGCTGCGGTGGGCTTCGCGCTGCTCGCCGCCTTTGCGATGGGCGAGGCGATGACGCCTGCCGGCATCGCCGGCGAACTGGCCTGGACGGTGTTTGCCGGCATCGGCATCGGCGCGGGCGTCGCCTGGGCTTTGATGCTCATCGCCGGGCGCACCGAAGATCATCTGGTCGAGATCACCCTTACCACCATCGCTGCCTATGGCTCGTTCATGGCGGCGGAAAGCGTCCATGCCTCGGGCGTGCTCGCCAGCCTCGCCGCCGGCATCCTCATCGGCAATTTCGGCTGGATCCGGGCGATTTCGGAAGGCGGCCGCGCCCATGTCATCAGCTTTTGGGAATATATCGCCTTTCTGGCCAATTCGATGGTGTTCATCCTCATTGGCGGCCGCGAGGCGGAACAGTCGCTGCTGCCGGTGCTGGGCGCCGCCGCCATCGCCACCGGGCTGATGCTCGCCGGCCGCGCGCTCGCCGTCTATCCCCTGAGCGCGCTGTTCGCCCGCAGCCGGCTGAAAATCGCCGCCAGCTACCAGCATGTGCTGTTCTGGGGCGGGCTGCGCGGCGCGCTCGCCCTTGCCCTCGCACTGGCGCTGCCCATTGAGGTGATCGAGCGCGACCGGATCATCAGCGTCGCCTTTGCGGTCGTCGCCTTCTCCATCTTCGTGCAGGGGCTCACCATGCCCGGGCTCATCCGCCGCCTGGGCCTCATCCGCCCGCCGGCGGACTGAGCGCCGCCAGCCTAGCTGACGGGTTTAGCCGGCGGCTTTTTCGCTGCAGGCTTGCGGGCCTTGGGCGCGCTCTGTTCGCGTTCGGGCACGGCAGGCACCGCATCGGCAAGGTCTGCCGGCAGCGGCTCGGGGTCATCGGGCGGTTCATAGTCACCGGCCGGCGGCGGCGGCGGCTCCGGCTGCCCCGGCAGCCCCTTGATGTGCAGGTCGCGCTGCGGGAACGGAATCTCGATCCCATGCTGCTTGAACGCCACCCACAGCCGGTTCAGGATTTCGGAGCGGACATTGCCCACCCCGGCTTCGGGGTCTGCCACCCACACCAGCAGGTCATGGTCCACCGAACTGTCGCCGAAACCCTTCAGCCAAACCGTCGGTGCCGGGCTGGCGAGCACGCGCTTGGAGGCCTTGGCCGCCTCCACCATCAGCCGCTGCGCCAGCGGGATGTCGCTCAGATAGCTCACGCCCACATCGATATGGATCCGCACGTTGCGGCTGGAATAGGACCAGTTCTCCACCGCCTCGGTCATCAGCTGTTCGTTGGGAATCAGATGCTCCTTGCCGTCGCGGGTCACCACGCTCACCGCCCGCACGCCGATCTTGTTCACCGCCCCGAACGTATCTCCCACCACAATCACATCGCCGGGCTTGATCGACCGGTCCATCAGCAGGATCAGCCCGGCCAGCAGATTGCCCAGCGTCTTTTGCAGCCCAAAGCCCACCGCCAGCCCGAAAGCGCCGGAAAACACCGCCAGCGAGGTGAGCGAGATGCCCAGCAGATCGAGCCCCAGCAGCACCGCCACGGTCACCACCGCCAGCCCGGCCAGCTTGCGGAGCAGCAGCTGCTGCGCCTCGTCCAGTCCGTTCGAACGGCCTATCAGGTGCGAAATCAACCGGTTGGCACCGCGCGCCGCCCCGTAAAGCAGCGCCGCCACCACGGCGGCGCTCACCACCGACAGCAGCGAGATCCGGTGGTTGCCCAGCTCGATGCCCACGGCATCGAGCCCGGTCCTGAGCGGCCGCAACCCGCCGAGCAGCGCCACCGGCGCCCCCAGCAGCAGCAGCAGGGCCAGCGTCCATTGCACACTGGACGCAGCGCCCAGCAGCGCCGCCAGCCGCACGGCAAAAGCCGCCATCGCAAAGCCCAGCGCGACCGCCAGCACCAGAAGCGCACTCGAATCGACCAGGGGCAGGTTGGCGCCCACCAGAATGAACAGGCTCACCAGCCCGTCGCGGCACACCGCCAGCAGGGCGGCAATGTTGGTGCTGCCCAGCGTGACCAGGCCCCGGCGATCGGCCCAGCTTTGCGCCCATGACATGAGCAGGCCCGCCACCAGCACCGCCAGCAGCACGCCGATGGCAGCGCTGCCACCGCTTACCAGGGCATCGAAATCGAAGCGCGGGGGCGCGCCGCCAAAGAGCTGCCGTAAGTCCATTGCCCCAACCCTAAGGCGATACCGGCCGATTCCCAAGCCCGGCCTGCATGGCCGAAGCCCGGGCCACCGCTGCTGCCGGCAGCCGGGTCCAGCGCGCCAGCTGCGCCAGCCCGGCCGGCACCGCGCCCAGCCCGGCAACCAGCGCCAGGCGCCCCGGCCCGGTGGTGGCAAAGCGCTGCAACCGCGTCGCCAGCCGCACCTGCCGGCTGGTGTCGGCGCGCAGCTGCGCCTGAAATTCCGCCGCCCCGGCACCGGCCTGCAGCATGGCACCCGCCAGCGCGCCGCTGTGCAGCGCCATCGCCATGCCGTCGCCGCAAAAGCTCGGGATTACCGCCGCCTGGTCGCCCAGCCGCCATAGCCCCGCCTCGGGCCTTGGCTGCGCCAGATAGCCATAGGGCACCTGCGCGATGGTCAGCGGCTTTTCAAAAAGCCACTCGGCACTGTCCAGCCCGGCCAGCCCCGGCTCGCGCACCAGCGCCTCCAGCAACCCCGCCCAGCCGCCAAGCTCCTTCAGCCGGTCAGCCTCCACCAGCAGGCAGAGGTTCAACCGCCCATCTTCCACCGGCTGCAGCCCGGCATAGCCGCCCTTGAACAGCACCACCGCCACTGTGCCCGCCAGCCGCGCGGCAAGCGCAGCCGAGCGGAGCAGCATCTTGAACCCCACCAGCCCATTTATGGTGCCGCCGGTACCGCGCGGTTCCCCTCGCAGATCGTGCTTGCCGGTGGCCAGCAGCAGCGTGCCGGCATCTGCCAGCCCCTGCGTGGTAAGCGCCCGGCCCTGCTCCAGCCGCCGCACCGCCACCCCGCGCACAATCTGCGCGCCGCGCGCCGCTGCATGTTCCAGCAGCGCTGCATCAAGCGTGCGCCGGGTAAGCCCCTGGCTGCGGAAGGGCAGCCGCGCCTCGGCGCTCCGCCGCCCGGAATGCAGGCATATCCGGCCTATCGGCGCGCCCCCCAGCCGGCCGGCATCGAACCCCAGCCCAGCCAGCACGACTTGCGCCTCGCCGGACAGAAATTCGCCGCACACCTTGTCATGGGCGCCCGCCTCACGCTCGAACAGCGTGGCCGCCGGCCCCAGCCGCGCCGCTGCCGCAGCGCCTGCCAGCCCGCCACCGATAATGACCGCGCGCCCGCTCACAGCGCGCGCACCCGGCCCACACCCCAGCGGAACGGCAGGTGCCAGCGCACCTCTGCCGCTACGCCTGCGGCGCCCAGCAGCACATCCCAGTCCGCCCGGGTGAAGGCGCGGCGCACCGAGAGCGCGCCGTCGTGGCGCACGATTGGGTGCCAGCCGAACACCGCCGCCAGCGCCTGAAAGCCCCGGTGCGCCACCCAGTGGCGGTGCAGATCATTAATGAACCAGCCGCGCTGCGCTCCGGCCTCCATCCAGCCGATGAACGCCACCAGCTCCTCATCGGCCATATGGTGCGCCACCAGCGAGGAGATGATGAAGTCCGGCCGCGCGTCCGCCGGCGGGTCGCCGGTCACATAGTCGATGCCCAGCCCCACCGAGGCAGCGGCTGCCACAGCCGCGCTGCGCGGGTTGCGGTCATAGCCGGTAAGCTGCACCGCCAGCCCCTGTGCGCGTGCCCATCCCGCCACCGCGCGCAGCATGTCGCCGTGCCCGAACCCTACATCGATCAGGCTGAAGCCGGTCATCCCCCCGCTCGCCAGCGCCAGCCAGCCAAGGGTAGGCGGCCGCGCCCGGGTAATGCTGTTCACCCGGGCCAGATCGGCAATCACATCGGCATAGGTCTGGGCTGACAGACTGTCCGCATCCATCAGCTCGGGCGTGGTGGCGCGCGCGGTCAGCACCGGCTCACACGGTCTGGAAGCGAAAGCTTTCCGCCGCCAGCCCCGGCCCGAAGGCCATTGCCATGCCGGGCGCCTCGCGGGGCGCAATGCCCTGTTCCACATCGCCCATCAGCCGTGCCAGCACGAACATGAGAGTGGCGGAAGACATGTTTCCGCACTCTTTCAGCACTGCCCTCGAGCGCGCCAGCGCATCGCCGGCCAGCTCATAGCCGGTCTCCACCGCATCTAGGATGGTGCGGCCGCCGGCGTGCACCGCCCATAGCGCATAATCATCGGGCCGCCGGCCGCGCAGCAGCCCCATATCATCGTTGCGCAGCCGGTCGGCCGCCAGCGCGCGCTGGATACGTCCCGGCACTTCGCCCGAAAGATGCATGTCGAAGCCCTGGTCGCCAATCCGCCAGCAGATCGCATCAAGGCTGTCCTCGATGGTGGCGGCCCGGAAATCGGTGAGCGCCAGCCCGCGCGGCTCGGCTGTTACCAGCGCTGCCGCCACCCCGTCGCCGAACAGCACCATGGAGAGCAGCTTTTCGATCTGCGTGGTCTGCTGGAAATGCAGCGTGCACAGTTCCAGGTTGATCACCAGCACCCGCGCGCCCGGTTCCGACCGCACGAAATGATGCGCCAGCCTGAGCGCGTTCACCGCCGCATAACAGCCCATGAAGCCCACCAGCGTGCGCTCCACCGATGGGTCCAGCCCCGCCTCGCGCACAATCAGCTGGTCCAGCCCCGGCGCCACAAAGCCGGTGCACGATGCCACCACCAGATGGGTGATCCCCGCCCGCTCGCCGTCGTCCATGCCCAGCGCATCGATTGCCTGAGCGGCAAATTTGGGTGCCAGCGCTTCATAGCGCGCCATCCGCGTGGCGGTGGAGGGGAAGGCGCCGGGGGTATAAAAGCCCTCGCGGTCGGCCAGAAAGCGGTTCGGGTTCTCCACCGGCTCCACATAGGACCAGCGATGGTCGATTCCGGCCCGGCCCACCATGCGCTTGAACAGCAGCTGGTCGCGCCGGTCCTCGATCAAATCCCCTACAAAGCGCATGAACGCCTCGTGCACATCATGGGGCGGCAGCGCGGTGCCGATAGCATTGATATGCGCAATTGCGTTAGCCATCCGGCCTCTCCCAGGCCCCCCTGGTGGTTCCCTGCCGCCCTTGCTGCGCTACCGCCCGCGCGCATGCAAGCGGGCACGGTGTCCCGGCCTGTTAATCTAGCCCGCGCCGCCGCTCGGTGTCCAGCGCCTCCAGCCGCGCTGCCAGCGCCGCCGCCCGCGCCGCCAGCGCCGGGTCGGATTCCAGGGCCGGCATCAGCGCCTCGATATCGGCCGCCGCCGGCCCCAGCTGCAGGAACAGCGCCTCAAAGCGGCTGCGCTGCACCTCTGCCTCGGTCGGCTCCGCGCCCGGCCCGGCGGCTGCTATCGCCGCCCGCGCCCGCGCCCGCGCCGGCCCGGCGTCTGCCTCCACCGCTGCTATCACCGCTTCGGCTGCCTGCAGGCGCGCTGCCGCATCGGCCGGCAACGGCACCGGCTGGGGCAGCGGCAGCGCCGCCAGCGGGGCCAGCACCGGCGCCGCTGTTTCGCGGGCGTCCGGCCCGCAGCCGGCAAAGGCACCCAGCGGCACACGGGGCACCAGCGGCGAAACCTCGCCCGGCCTCGGCGCCAGCGAGGGCCAGCCCTTCAGCCGCGCATCCGCCGGATCGTCGCCATCGCTGCTGGCACAGGCGGCCAGCAGCAGCGGGATTGAAAGAACCAGCACACGCATAGCCCCTCGCTGCTAGGCCGGCCGGACCCCGTTGCCAACCCCGCGCCGCTCCCTTATAGGCCGGTGCCGTCGCACCCGTAGCTCAGCTGGATAGAGCATCAGACTACGAATCTGAGGGTCGGACGTTCGAATCGTTCCGGGTGCACCACCCATTCACTTTGCCCGGGGTTATCCGGGATTGTCCCGGACAGTGCGGGATTGCTCGCGTGTTTTCGGCCTTTTGGGCGGGTCAGGCGCATCGCCGCCAATGCCTGGAGCCGATTTATGGGGTGCAAGACGCCGCAAGAACAGGGCGCGACTCGCACTGACAGCAACGCTTCTTGAGCGCCAAAAGTCCGGTCAACGGACGTCCTTCCATGCCAACGGGAAATTACGACAGAGGTAATATTGCCGCCTGGCAGGCTGACTGCCGATGCAAGCGGAACTATCCGGCCCCTCAGCCATTGTATCGGGCAATGGCAGAGGAGATTGTGATGACGACGACCCGACTTCAACTCAGGCCGATCGAGCAGCAGGTGATGGTGATTACCGGCGCATCGAGCGGCATCGGGCTGGCGACCGCCGAACTGGCTGCCAGAAAGGGCGCGTCGCTTGTCCTGTCTTCGAGAAACGGCGAGGCGCTTGGCGAAATTGCCGGGCGGTTGCGCGATGCCGGCAGCAAGGTCGAAGTGGTGGTCGCCGATGTTGCCGATGAGGAAGCGGCCAACAAGATTGCCGATGTCGCAATCAGCACGTTCGGGCGCGTTGACAGCTGGGTGAACAACGCGGCCACCTCGCTCTACGGCGAGCTGGTGGAGATCGATGCGAACGACCATCGCCGGGTGTTCGACGTCGGGTATTTCGGCACGGTGCGCGGCGCGCTCAAGGCGGTTGAGCTGATGCGCGAGCAGGGCGGCGCGGTGATCAATCTGGGCTCGGTGCTCTCGGAGCGCACGATGATCCTGCAGGGCAGCTATTCGGCGATGAAACACGCCGTGAAGGGTTTCACCGATGGGCTGCGGATGGAATTGCAGGAGCAGGATGTGCCGATCTCGGTGACGCTGATCAAGCCTACCGGAATGCACACGCCCTATGCGGAACACGCGCGCAACCTGATGGACAAGCCGGCCACCGTGCCGCCAGTGGTCTATGACCCCCGGCTGGTGGCCAGGGCGATTGTATTTGCAGCGCAAAATCCGCGCCGCGAACTGACTGTCGGTGGCAATGGGCTGATGGTCTCGGTGCTCGGCAAGCTGATGCCATCCCTTGCCGACAAGGCGATGGCAATGGTCGGCCGCACGGCGCAGCAGATCGACACGCCGGCGCCGCCTGGCACGCGTGACAATTTGTGGGAACCGCGCCGCGACGGCAACATCGATAGCGAGCAGGATATTCCGGTGCGCAAGCAGAGCCTGTGGCTGGAAGCGCAGATGCGGCCCGTAGCGGCGGCGGCGATTGCGGCGATTACGCTCGGCCTGTCGGCGCTGGCGATCAATGCGGCGCTCAGGAGCCGGGATGACGCTGTTTCCTGAAGCGCGCGGCAATGGTTCCCCTTATCGAGGAGAGAGCGTGTGTACACAGTGCGACCGGGTGCGAACTCTGGATCGGGGGACGCCGCTGCTCCTCCCCCTATAGAACCGGCTAAATTCTATGCCGGCCCGGCAGAGATACTGGCGGACCCGGCGTTGAGCGTGCAGCTGAAGCGGCGGTTCCTGTATCATTGGGCCGATGAGATAGAGGCGCGCCGGCTTGATATGGTTGCTGGCGACCTGGCTGCCCAGTGTGATGAGAGCAGTCATTACAATGCGTGTCAGGAGGCGATCAGAGTGTCTTTGCAGCAGCAAGGTGGCCAAGCCGGCGACCGGGCTGTTGAAGCGTCCCGCCCCGGCCTGTGGCGGCGTCTGGTCGAAATTGTGGGGGCGTGATCATGCCGCTGCCTCGGCGCGGTCGGCGATGAAGCGCTGCACGGCATCGACGAGCGATTGCTCGTTATAGGGTTTGAACAGGTGGATGATTGAGTCGACCGCACACAGATCTTCCGGATAGGCATCGCGGCCATGTCCCGATGCGACCAGTATGCCCATTGCCGGAAAATGGGTGCGAACGTGCCTGATGAGGTCGAAGCCGGAGCCGTCGGGCAGGCCCAGATCGGTGAAGATCAGGTCGAACGCGGTGGTGGCCAGCTTTTCGGTCGCTTCGGCAACCGAGGCGGCATCGACGAGAATATGGCCCATCTGCGCCAGCATATCGACAGCGACCATGCGGATGATCGTCTCGTCTTCCACCACCAGGATACGCAATGAGGGTGGACGACTGGAATCTTTTGCCGCCCGCGCTCCGGCCGCGGGCGACGCGCTTTCGGGCTTGCCGCGATCAAGCACCTCCCGCATTTTCCGCGCCAGCACATCGCGGGTGTAGGGCTTGCTGATGAGATCGACCCCGTCATCCAGCCGGCCGGCGTGGACGATGGCATTCTGGGTGTAGCCGGACGTGAACAACACCCTGATTTCAGGGAGGCGCTGCTTGGCCTGGCGCGCAAGCTCGGGGCTTCTGAGCGTGCCGGGCATGACGACATCGGTAAACAGCAGATCGATCTTCAGGCCGCTTTTGATGATGGCGAGAGCATTGTCGGCGTTGCTGGCTTCCAGCACGGCATAGCCAAGATCCTTCACCAGCTCGGTCGTGGTCATCCGCACGGCGTCATCATCTTCAACCACCAGCACCACCTCGCCGCGGCCGGTGCCCGGGGTCACCAGCACTTCGCTGGCCTGTTCATCGGCCTTGCGGCGCGTGCGCGGCAGATAGATGCGAACCGTGGTGCCCTGGCCTTGTTCGCTGTAAATCTTGATATGGCCGCCCGATTGCTTGACGAAGCCATATACCATGCTGAGCCCCAGCCCGGTGCCTTGGCCCGGGCCCTTGGTCGTAAAGAACGGGTCGAAAACGCGGTCGATGACCTCGGGCGCTATGCCCATGCCGGTGTCGGTGACGGCGAGCATCACATATTGGCCCGCCGCGACCTCATTGTGGCCACCCGCATACCTATCATCGAGCGAGGCATTGCCGGCTTCGACGGTGAGCTTGCCGCGATGGTCCATGGCGTCGCGGCCGTTGATCGCGAGGTTGAGGAGCATGTTCTCCACCTGCGCCGGATCGGCGAGGCAATTCCACAGGCCGCCCGAGATCACGGTCTCAACCTCGATCATCTCGCCGAGGGTGCGCCCCAGCATGTCGTCCATGCCGCGAACAAGGGCGCCGAGATTGATCGGCCGTGGTTCGAGCGCCTGTTGGCGACCAAAGGCGAGAAGATGTGCGGCAAGCTTGGCGCCGCGCTCCACGCCCTGCAGCGCATTGTGGATGCGCTTGGCGCGCAGATCGTTCGGCGGGATCTCCTTTTCGAGCATTTCGAGATTGCTGCCGATGACTTGCAGCAGATTGTTGAAATCATGCGCAACGCCGCCGGTCAGCTGGCCAACGGCTTCCATTTTCTGGGCCTGGATCAGCTGGGCTTCAAGCTCAGCGCGTTCGGCGAGCGCGTCGTCGACTTTCGCTTTGAGCGTTTCATTGAAAGCCTCCCGCTCTTTGCGCGCAGCAATCTGAAAGGAGATGTCACAAACTTCGATCACGGTGCCGATGGAACCACCATCCTCGCTTTTCACCGGCGATGCGGTGAAGCTGACAGGGTAGAAATGCCCGTCCTTGTGGATGAAAACATCCTCGCCCTGATTCCGCCGGTTTTCCGGGAAGGAGCGGTAGATCGCGCATTCCGCCACAGGATAATGGCTGCCATCGGGGTAGCTGTGGTGGATGACCTCGTGCAGCGTCCGGCCTGCTGTTTCAGCGAATGTGAAGCCGGTCAGCTCTTCGGCGGCTTTGTTCATGAACACGCAGTGCTGGCGCTCATCCATCATCATCACGGCCATGGTGGTGTTATCCAGGATGGCATCAAGCCGCGAGGATGCCTTTTTCAGCTGTGCCTCGATCAGCTTGCGGTGGGTGATGTCCTCACAAGCAGCGTAGAAGACATCGTCCCCGTCATTGCTGATGAGCTGCAGCTTGATCGACACGTCATAGAGCGTGCCGTCCTTGCGCCTGTGCAGGGTTTCAAAATCGAGGCTCGTGCGCTGGCCGGTGAACAGCGGGTCGATCATCGCCATAAACCGGTCGCGGTTGAACTCCGGCTTGATATCCCACGGCGTCAGCTCGTGGAGCTCTTCAAGGGTGTAGCCAAGATTGTCCCGCCCGCCGCGATTGACGAGGCGGAATTTGCCATCATCGGCGGCAAAAACATAAACTTCGCTGGACGCGTCCTCGACAATCAGCCCCAGCCGATCGTTCGTCATCTTCAGCGTGTCCGGCACTTGCCCTCCGTGCGGTGAGCTCTGCTTTATCGACCTGCTCGGCCGCAGCCGGGCCGAAGTGCAGGTTCCACATTAATGTTAAGTACGCAAGGCGCGCGCCGCGCGAAAAAGGGGCAGCGCCAGCGGCGCTGCCCCTCCATCGCGAGCCACCAATCAACCGGTCAGGTCGATTGGATGAGCCGCATTACTGACGACCCTGGGTCGTGCCGTAAGCGGAACCGACGCCGGTGGTGTCGCGGCGATCGAGCCAGTTGGCGGTAGAGCGATCATTGTAATAGCGATCGGTGTCTTCGCTCCAACGCTGGTCTTCCAGCCCTTCGCGGCTGTAGCTGGGCGCGTCGCGGAATTTTTCGCCCGCAGCGCCAACCCGGTAACCGTCGATTTCGGTGTCATAATCCAGCGCATCCCAAGGCAACGGGTGGAATTTTTCGCCGATGCCGAGGAAGCCACCGAACGACATCACCGCATAGGCAACCTCGCCATTTCGCTTGCCGACCATGATGTCGTCGATCGACCCGATCTTTTCGCCGGACTTGTCATAGACATTGGTGCCCTTCACCCGGCTTGCGGCAATGAGATCACCGCGGTCGTGCTGTGAACGGTTGCCGGTCATGGCGTCGGTGGCGCCGGTGCTGCCATAGGCCGGACTGCTCTGGTGTCCTGAAGTATTCGTCATCATTCTCTCCTGTGATTGAAAATGGAAATCGCAGTTGGTCTGCCCCTATCAAATGCGTGAGCGCGCCCGAGGTTCCTCCATTCGTCGCAATTGAAACTCAGGCCAGGGTGTCCCGGCCCCAGCGCTTCCAGTGCGACCTGCCGGGGGTGGTGGCAGCGGAGGGAGTGGCATCAAGCTGGCCGATGGCGGCCTTCACGCGCTTCAGCTGGGCGGCGTCGTTATCGGCGCCACTGCCCGCTTCAGGCACCATGCCTTCCTCCGCAGCACGCTGGCGCGCCGTGATGTCCTGCTCCCAGGCAGCAAGGAAGCGCTGCTTCTGTTCATCGGTCATCTCGGTATCGGCGACGATGGCAGCAGGGCTTTCGAAAAAGGCGGAAGGATCGGCGACGGCCGCGTCGAAATCCGCATCCGTTTCCTGCGATGTCGCGTGAGAGTGGTCGGTTGGCTCTGTCGGCATGGTCACACCTCCTCAAAATACAGCTCAAACTCTCAGAACCTTGAAGTGGTAGCGAAGGTTCCATGGCGGCAGCGCGGGAACATTCAGGATTGCCGGTCGTTGGTTTTGCAACACCACCGCGTGCACAGGAGATTATGACGATGACGACCACCGAAAAGCCGGTCGATCCCCAGCCAGCATCGAGCGACGATGTGGAACGGATATGGGACGTGATGGACTCGGAGCGGACGGCGTTTCTCGTCACGCAAACTCAGGCCGGCCCGCATGCGCGGCCAATGTCGGCGATCGTGCGCGCCGAGGAAGGCCTGGTGTGGTTTTTGACCGACCGGTCGACCATCAAGGACAAGGAAATCGAATCCGACAGCCGGTGCGCAATGGTGTTCACCGATGCCAGCTCGACGCATGTTGCGGTCACCGGAACCGCAGAGGTGATCGATGACCGGGCCATTGTGAAGGATCTGTGGAGCGTGTCGGCCCAGGCGTTTTTTCCCGGCGGTCCGGAAGACGAGGCGATTCTGGCAATTCGGGTGACCCCGCGGATTGCAGAACTTTGGGACGGGCCGTCGACGCCGGTGGCGATCGTGAAAATGGCAGCGGCGCTCATTACCGGCAACAGCGCAGCCGACATCGGGAACAATGTCGAAGCGCGGCTTGATTGAGCGCAAAGCTGCAACCCCTCACTCGCAATTCTGCCTTGAAACAGGAGTATATGATGCCCGGTAAAACAGCAGCGCCCGCCCCTACGGCGCCCGCCCCTTCAACCGCCGCACCGGCCACCGGCACTGTGCCGCCGCCCGCCAGCAATGCACCCGTTCAACCGACCGCGGTGGACACCGACGAAAGCAGCGGCTTCGACCTGAAACCCATGGTCGAGAATCTGTCCAAAGTGGCCAAGCTTGTCGGCGGCAGCAGCGTGCTGGCAGCCGCAACCCGGCTGCTGCGAAAGCAGCCGGCCCTTGCCGCTGCGGCTCTGGCGGTGGCGGGGGTGGTGATTGTGCGGCAATACCGTGCAAACCGGCATGGTCCCAAGGGTCAGTCCCTGGCCTCGCCGGGCTGATCCTGGCATGATCTGCGGAGCGGTTGCCGGGCATTGCGAGCAACGGTCGTGATCGCTCCTGCTGCATCTGTCTTGTGGCTGCTCGGCGCGTCGGATATCGGCCCGGTTATTGCGGCGCGGGGTCACCGTGCGGCTGCAGCTTTCCGGTTTTGGGCCGAGTTTAGCGCATCTTCTCCATGCTGCATTCTGGCGCAGCTTCCGGCGGATGCGCTGGCCCGCGCGCGCCGGTTTGGCCGCCCGGCCTGGCTGGTGCCAGACGAACTGGTATAAAGCTTTATCAGTATAGCGTGCGGGCCGGCTTTGCTATTGTCCGGCCATTGTAAAGGCTGATGCCGGCCCGCAGTATCGCTAGCTCAGGAAAGTTTGCTCGAGAAGTTGTCGACTTCGCGTTCGGCTTCGTCCTTGGCAATGCCGTAGCGCTCCTGCACCTTGCCAACCATCACATCCCGGCGGCCGGCGATCTCGGTCAGGTCATCGTCGGTGAGCTTGCCCCAGCTTTCCTTCACCTTCCCGGTGAATTGCTGCCAATTTCCTTCAATACGGTCCCAGTTCATCGTCTTTCCTTCCATGCATGGGGGTGAGCGAGGCGCAGACGCCTCATGGATTCAACCGCTAGCCCCGCAAAATGTTCCGTAAGACAGGTCGATGCTATCAAGCAGCTGCATGCCTTTTGCTGTGGAGGAGCAACGCCTGCCCGATGGTGGCGACAACGGTGTCGGGGTTGAAAGGTTTGGTGACGAGATAGGCGGGTTCCCGTCGTTGACCGGTCAACAACCGTTCGGGATAGGCGGTGATGAACACGATCGGCACGGTGAAATCGGCGAGGATGGTTTCAACCGCATCGATTCCAGACGAGCCGTCGGCAAGCTGGATATCGGCCAGAACGATGTCGGGGCGCTCCTCCCGCGCCAGCAACACAGCATCGTCCCGCGTCATCGCGATACCCACCACATCATGGCCCATGTCGAGCATGATCTGCTCGATGTGCATGGCGATGATCGGCTCATCCTCGATGATGAGCACGCGTGCGCGCATCGCCTCGCCAACCTGCAAGCGGGCGGCATCCAGCTCGCTTGCAATGGCGCTGGCCGGAAGTCCGAGAATGATTGCCGCTTCTGCCACCGAGAATTCTTCCATTGCGGTCAGCAGCAGCGCTTCCCTACCCGACAATGGCAGCGCCTCGAGCACCGAAACCGCGCTCTCGCTGGCCGGCGACAAGCCGTTCTGTGGCCCCCAGAAAGTGTGGAACATGCGGAACAGCGACAATTTGGGCGAATTGGCGTCAATCGTGGCGCGGTCGGGGTCGGCCAGCACGGCCTCAAGTGCTGCCCGGACAAAACTGTCTCCCTGCTGCTGGTCGCCGGCAAGGGCGCGGGCGTAGCGCCGCAGGAACGGCAATTGCGGGCCGAGAAGTTCGCGCAATGATAGCTGCCGATGGGCGGCGTCAAGCGCTGCAACAGGGGCTGCAACAGGGGTGGTTTCGCTAGCCTGTGTCATCGGTGTATCTCTCCCCGCACGCATAGGTCGTAAGTGCAGAACGTCGCATCTGCAAAAAAGTTCCTTGGGCGCGGAACATTTTTTGGCGATGCGTGTTATTAAAAAGTTGTGTCGGACGAGGGAGCGAAACACGTGGAGCAAGAGCCACCAGGCAGGCGCCGGCGTGCCAGGATCCTCAGCGATTCAATTGGCGCCGGCCTGCGTCAGCTCTGGGTAGAGCTTGAGAATGAGGCGGTGCCAGATGAGTTTCTCAATCTGCTCGATGCAATCGACGAACAGCGTCAAAACGGTGATGGCGAAACTCCGGACGAACAGGCTGCTCCGGTCCGGAAGCCCTGATGGCCGGCCAGACCGATCGATCGGCCGATGCGGCGTTTCGTGCCGATATCGTCGGCATCATCCCGAGTTTGCGCGCCTTTGCGCGTGGCCTTTCAGGTAACCGGGACCTTGCGGATGATCTGGCGCAGGAAACACTGGTAAAAGCCTGGGCGGCGCGCGCTTCCTACACACAGGGCACCAATTTCAAGGCCTGGATGTTCCGCATCCTGCGTAACCATTTCTACACCACGATCAAGCTCTCGAAGCGGGTTACGAGCCTGGATCCGCAGGTGGCAGAGCAAATCTTGACCACACCGCCAAACCAGGGCGGCGGGCTGTTGCTTGCCGATCTCTCGCGCGGATTGGCGAGCCTGTCGGCCGAGCAGCGGGAGGCGCTGCTGCTGGTGGAATCGGGGATGGCATGGGAGGAGATTGCGAGGGTCACCGATGTACCGTTGGGCACGGTCAAAAGCCGCATAACCCGCGGCAGGACGGCGCTGCGGCGCTTCATGGACGGCCCCGAAGAGGTGGCGATGGCGCGCCCGCCCGTTGATGCAAACGCGGATTCATGAAAAGACTGGCCGGCCCGCCACCGCTGCTCATCGCCGGCTTTCTGGACCGAATTGCGCGTCGCAGCTCGATCAGGCGCACTCTGGTTGTCGTGCTGGTATTTACCTTGGCGCCGCTCATGCTGTTCGCCTTCATCCAGGGCGGGGTGCGGCTGGCCGCTGAACGCAAGCAGCTGGCGGCCGCTCTTGCCAGGACGGCGCTGCAAGCGGCGACGATCGAAACGATTGGCTTTGACCAGCTTCATGACGGCTTGAAACTTCTGGCTGCCGATGAAGCCGTTGCAACGGGTTCGTCGACGACGTGTCGCGACCTGTTCAATGTAACCGAAGCCATGTTTGCGAACCTCGCCTCGATCAGAAGCGAGGCCGATACCGGCGAGCTGCTTTGCGGAAGCTCTGTGCCATTCGGCGTGAATGCTATCACCCTTTCCGCGCCTTGGCGGCACGCTGGTCAATCCGGCAGAATTGTCGCGCGATTCGACCTTGCGGCCTATCGGGCGGCGCTGGCTCGGCGCCATGCCAGCCGGGATGAGACGATCGTAATCGCGACACAGGACGGCTCGATTCTGGCGCAGAGCCGCAGTCTGCCCTGGCAGCGGTTTCCGGCGTTGGCAGAAACGGGGGTGGTCACCGGCCGCGCTGGCGACAGCCGGCAATGGTCAATCACCCAGCAGCCGCTGCAGATACCCGGCTTGAACATGCCTGCGCTGCGGGTTGTGGCTGTGCAGCGTGATTACGGCTTGTTCGGGCCTAGGCCGGGTGTGCTGATTTCGCTGTTTGTCGTGCCGTTGCTGGCAATTCTGATCTCGTCGCTCGCGCTATGGATTGCCACCAACTGGATGCTGCTGCGCTGGATCGACCGGCTGCGCGATGCAGCGGTGCGTATCGGCGGCGGGCAGCACCGGTTGAATATCCGCAAATTTGCCGATGCGCCCGATGAAATTCGCAGCCTCGCTTCTTCGATGCAGAAGATGGCGCGCGCCATGGCACAGCACGGCGCCGGGCTTCGCGATGCACTGGCGCAGCAACGGCTGATGTCGCTGGAGTTGCACCACCGGGTGAAAAACAATCTGCAGATTGTCAGCAGCTATCTGGCGTTGCGCGCCGGCGACGGCAATGAGCAGCGCCCCCTGGCCAATGCGCAATTGCGGGTTGCGGCGTTGTCGCTGGTCCATCGGCTGCTTTATGACAAGGGCGAGATCATGGATATCGAAGCGCCAGTACTCATCACCGAACTCGGCCGGCTGATTTCGAGCCATCATGGCACTGCCTGGCAAAGGCCGATCGATGTGGCGATTGACAAGGGGGCCTCGCTGGCGCGGATGGACATCGATACCGCAACGACCACGACACTGCTGCTGGTCGAACTGACCGACAGGCTTGTCGATGGGCAAGCTGTTGTGATTGCAGCGCGCGGTATCGACAAAAGGCTGGAGCTGATAATCAGCTGGGAGGGTGGGGCAAGCCCTGAGAGCGTGGCCGAAAACGGCCTGGTGGCGGGGTTTGGCCGCCAGCTCGGCGGATCGATTATCACAGGGTCCGAACCGCCCTCGTTGCGCATCAACTTTGAGCCCCTGCGTGCCTTTCATCCAGCCCTGCCCGACAGGCCGCAACCCCCATTAAGGCTGCAAAGGGAACAAACCTCACGGTAACCGGTTTCCCTGATTGTATCGGCCTTTCGGGCTGCATTTTTCAGGAGGTTATCATGTTGAACTGGGCATTGGGTTTTCTGATTCTCGCAATCGTTGCCGGCGTTCTTGGCTTTGGTGGCATCGCCGGCGCATCGGTTGGCATCGCCAAGATTCTGTTCGCGGTGTTTGTTCTGGTGTTTCTTGCCAGTGTTTTCGTCGCATTCATGAAGCGCGCCTGACCCCCCATATCGACCCCATATATCACCGGGGCCAAGCAGCCCGGACGCCTGCCGTTTGGGCTGCTTTGCTTTGTCAATACAACAGCATGGCCACGGGTTTTGAAGGGAAACAATGCCCCGCGCTGCCCGTTGCTTCGGTAACCGGGCAATGTTGCCCCACCAAAGGAAGCTGCGATGAGTGTTATTGAAACGCTGAAGGACCTGTACATCGAGGAGCTGCAGGATCTGTGGTCCGCCAACGATCAGATGGAGAAAATAGTACTCGACATGGCGACCGCCGCCGATGACGGGGATCTTGGCGATACGCTGGAAGACAATGCAGATGAAATTGCCGAACATAGCGAGATGGTAAGCAAGTTGCTGGCGAACATCGATGCCGAGGTCGCACAGGAGCATTGCAAGGGCATGGAAGGTCTTGTGAAAGAGGCTCGCAAGCACGCGCTCGATGCCGATTTCGGCAATGAGAGCCTTGGAGACCATGCCATCATCGCCCAATATCAGCGCATGGCGCATTACGGCATTTCAGGCTTTGGCACAGCTGCTGCGATGGCGCGCAGCCTTGGCTACCAGGACCATGTCAGCAAGCTCGAAGCAGTGCTCGATGATATTTATGGAGCGGACCGGATGCTGAGCCGCATGGCCACACTTCACATCGAAACCGACGAGGATGGTTGATCATTCCGGTGGGCAAATGTTGCCACAACCGAAACCTGCAGCGGGGTCAGGTAAAGGGTCCCGACCCTAGCCTTGCAAACGCTTGATGGGCATGGACACGCGGACGGCCAGCCCGTCCGGGTGCCATGTGCGTTCGATGGTGGCATTGAGAAGCATGCGCGCCACCCGGTCCACGAGATTGGTGCCGAACCCGCACTCGGTGCCGGGGTCGGTAACACCCTGGCCGCCGCTCTCCCGCCATATCATGTCGATCTGGTCGCCATCGATCCTGATCTCGATTGTCACGCGACCTCCCGAAACGCCGAGGCTGCCATATTTTACGCCGTTGGTGGCAAGCTCGTGGAACAGCAGCGCAAGGGCGGTTGCGGTACCCCTCGCAACGGGAAAATCATCGCCCTCGATAACCACCCTTGTCTCGTCGTTCTGGTTATAGGGGAGGAGCAGATCATGCATCAGCCCCTGCACCGTGCCGGCCGACCCGGCGCCAGCCGCGGTTTCGGCAGGCATCACGTGGCGATAGGCACCGGCCAGCGCCGCCACCCGTCCGGTGAGTGCGGCGGAAACAATGGTCTGGGTGTCGCGATCGGTAGAAAGAGCGATCAGGCTGTTGACGACGGTGAAGACGTTCTTGATCCGGTGCGCCAGTTCATCCGCGATCAGATCGCGCCGGCTTTCCGCGGTCTTGCGGTCATCGATATCGGTGCAGGTGCCATACCAGCGCAGCGGCCGCTCGGCAGTGTCGCGCGCCAGTACGGCGCGTGCCAGCACCCAGGCATATTCACCGGTATGTTTGCGTATGCGATATTCGATTTCATAATCTTGCCCCTGCTGCACGCACAAAGCCCATTGCGCGGCGGCAAGGTCGGCATCATCGGGGTGGAGCACATCGCTCCAGCGGTCCCCATCGGTGCTGCCGACTGGCACGCCGGTAAAATCATACCAGCGCTGGCTGTAAAAATCGGTAACGCCATCAGCCCGTGCCGACCACACCATCTGCGGCAGACAATTGAGCAGGTCCTGCTCGCAGATCCGGGTGTCCGGTTGCATGTCGAGCCCTATAATGGGCGAATCCTGCAGGCGCCACTGCGAAATGTCGGTGACCATGCCTTTGACAGCCTGATGCGCGCCGTCGCCATCCCGCAGAAAATCGCCGCGCACGTTGAGCCACAGGGGCATCTCGGCCGGGTCACGCCGCAGCCGCAGAACGACATCGAACGCGGCGCCGCTGCGCATGCTTCGGCAAAAGCCCTCGGTCACCTGGTGCAGATCATCCGGATGGATCAAGCTGGCAAAATCGGACACCGACAAGGGCGCGTCGGGTTCAACGCCTATCAAGGCGGCCAACTGGTTTGCCAGCTGCGTCTTGCCCTCGCGCCGCTCCCACAGGAACGAATGATGAGGCCCAAGCGCATCGCCGGCGAGCTGCGCATCGCCATTGGCCAGTACAGGCGGTCCTATTATCAAATGCCACTCTCCCGCGCGCCTGTGTGAAACATTCCGACTCGTGCGTTGTTACAATATTTTGCAATTGGTGTATGTTCACTTGGATACAGAGCCGGAAAACATCGCAAGCGGGGGATAATACTTATGTCTTCGCCAGAGGCGCTGGATGCCATGTCGGCAAACCGGCTGGTCCTGTCTTTGCCCAGGGAGGCGCGGCTGCGGCTGGCAATGGCGTGCGACACGCTCAACGTGCGTGCAGGCGATATCCTCTATGATGCCGGCTCCAACGTGACCCACGCCTATCTGCCTGAAGGCACGACCTTGATATCTTTCCTGGTCGAGCTTGATGACGGTGCCAGTGTCGAGACCACGCTGGTGGGCCGCGAGGGCGCCGTGGGGGGGATTGTCAGCGGCGGCTTTCTGCCAGCCTTCAGCCGCACGATGGTGCAATATCCGGGCTCGATCGCCGCCCTGCCGCTGGAGCGGCTCGAAGCGCTGAAACATGAATTTCCCGAGATAGACGCGTTGTTTTCGCGATATGCCGATTGCCTGCTGGCGCAGACCTTTCAGGCCACAGCCTGCGCGGCCGCTCATAGCGTTGCCCAACGGACCGCGCGGTGGCTGGTGCAAGCGCGGGAAAGAACCGGCGAGTGCAGCTTCCCGATCACCCAGCAGCGGCTGGCGGATGTTCTGGGGGTGGGGCGGAGCTATGCCGCGCGGGTGATAGCCGGCCTGGTGAGCGAGGGACTGGTAAAATCCAGTCGCGGCCTGATCGTGATTTTGAAACCGGAGGCGCTGAAGCAGGCGTCTTGCGGATGCGACGATGTCGTCGCCCGGCATTTCGCGGAAGTGATCGGCAGCAGACCGGAAGATTAATTCGAAACCGCGGGAACTTTCGACCCTCGTTCATGTTCATGCTGACACGATTGAACGCCGCACGGGAGTCAGCGCGATGGCAACAGAAAATGATACGGATGCCCTTGCGGCATTGGCTGATGCGCTGACCGCCAGCCAGGACGCCAGAACCGGGTTCGAGAAGATGGTCGAAAAGGCCGAGCCCGAGTTTCGGCCGGTCGTTCAGCGATTCTCCGCGCTTCATGCCGATCATGACAATCGATTGGCTGCGATCCTTAGGCGCCACGGGCAGACGCCGGATGCCGACGGTTCGTTCCAGGGAACCATCAACAAGGTGGTGGTATCGGCGCGCTCGCTCTTCGACGATATCGATGCCGATGTGATGGAAAGCGTGCGCGACGGCGAAGACGCTGTGTGTGAGGCCTATGCGAGAGCGGCCGATGCAAGCGTTGACGCCAATGACCGGGCCGAGCTGCGGGCCATGCGCAACGAAGTGCAGACCCTTTTGGCGCAGACGATTCCCCCCGCCTGACGCCCAAAGTGTCGGGGCTGTCCTTGACCCGCCGCCCCCCACGGCAGGACAAGCCCCGCAACCGCACCGCCGCATTGCGCCCCTCGCAATGCGGCGGTGCCATTTTCCCAGGAATCGATGCCAATCTCGCCCCTTTACCGGCGCAGGGCGGAATGGTCGCGCGGCAACCCCCGTCTCCGCCAGGCCATGAAACAATCGGCACTTTACGCGGTTTTATCTGTTCAACCAGAAAGGGAGCAACTCCATGGCAATCGATGATACTCGCCACCCCACTGAACGCAGGTCGAACAATTCGCGCATTGTCCTGATCATTCTGGCCATGCTGGCGATCGTCGCGCTGGCCTGGGCCGCCGGCTTCTTCAATGTGGAAACGGAAGGCGCTTTGACGGCGCCTGAAGTTTCGGTGAGCGGCGGCAGCGTGCCCGAGGTGAGCGTCAACACCGCCGACATCGACGTTGGCACCCGCCAGGAAGAAGTTACGGTGCCGACGGTCGAGATCACGCCAGCCAAAGATTAATCGCGCAGCAAGTCGCGATGTTTCGGGCCGCCGTCTTGAAAAGATGGCGGCCCGTTTTTTTGCCAGGCGCTGCAGCGCCGTTGGCCATGAAACAAGCCCGCCAGCCGAGTTCGGCTGACGGGCTTGCTGTTCTTTCCATGGAGCCGAGTGTCAGCTCTCAGCCACCGACATTCGCAGCATCCAGCCATTCTGCTCATGGCGCGCGAGGCGGGCTGTCAACATATCCGCCGTCACGACATCATCCTGCTCCTCGGCCGTCTCGATGGCGTCACGCAATGTTTCGCACACCAGACCATTGTCGCGGATCAGCATCTTGACCTGGTCGACAGGCTCGGTGCGGGTCTCTTCATCCCGAATCTGGCCCATTTCGCCATAGGCGCGGTAGGTGGCGGGCGCAGGTTCCCCGAGCGTGCGGATCCGCTCGGCGATTTTATCGATCGCAGCATACAGGTCTTCATATTGCTCCTCGGTCAATTTGTGCAGGCCGAAGAAGTTGGCGCCCGAGATGTTCCAGTGGACACCCTGGGTCTTGATGAAAAGCTGGTAGCTGTCGGCCAGCACCGGGCCCAGCGCCTTGGCGACCTTGCGATAGCCCTCGGTCTTCAGGCCGGTATCAGGGCTGAAGCGGGCAGGGTCGTCCTGTGCATGGGCCTTTGTTTTCGATGTCGCCATTGTCTGTCTCCTTCTGGTTGATTCAGTTGTGGTATATTTGAGGGTCAATCGATCTGTGTCGCACTGCGCCGGCCAGCCTCTCCATATCCATGGATCCCCTTCATTCGAGCCGGCCGGCAGCTATCAAAGCCAAGCCGGCGACTGCAAACGCCGGCACGGCGACAAACAGCAAGGCGATGAACAGCCACTCGACCGCTATCGAAGCCACCAGCCCTGCGAACAGGAATATGGCCAGATACGCGAGTACCAGCAGTTGCCGGTTCGAGATGGTTGGCGCGACGGTTGGCGCGGACAATTTCGAGTGCGTCATACCAGTTGGAACCATGGCTGCGCCGGAATGTTCCACCTCGCATTCCCGCCAGAACGATGCCGGCTGCGGAACAATCAAGCGGCATCGATGTTTGGTTGCTCAACGCTGTCTTTCGCCCGCGCGGCGGCAGCTTTGCTATTTATCACGCGGGGAAGAGAAAGGAATTATCATGCAGAGCAATCAGTCATCATTGCGAACCCTTGTCGCAACCTCGGTGCTGGCCCTTGCGGTGGCGGCATGCAGCCCGTCGGCCACAGAGCAGAAGGCCGATGCCATTGAAAACCAGGCCGACGTGGTGCGCGAGCAGGCGGATGATCGCGCGGACGCGATGGAAAATCGCGCCGACAACATGGATACCACGCTCGATGGCGTCGATCCGCCGGCTGAACAGGCGCTCGAAAACCGGGCAGACGCTGTGCGCGATTCGGCCGAAATGAAAGCCGATGCGATTGAAAATACTGCCGACGCAGTTCGCGAGACCGATCCTAAGTAATCCGGTTAGCCGGTGTTTGCGCCGGTAAGGTATGCCCCGCTGTCCAGCGTGCGGCATGGCTGGGGGAAACGGGTCGTCAACCACCCGGTTCCCCCAGCCGAATTTTGTCTGCGCCCGGTTGAACAAGGCGAAGCTCTTGCTCGCCAACTGGGTTTCCGCGTCGTCCCCATGTCTTTCCAGCTTATGCGAAACGCACATCAGGGAACAAAGGCCGGTTCACCCCGTTACCCCTCGGCAGCGCGCCGGTCAGGCGCCGGATTTTTGCTGAATATACGGGAGGGCCCATGCTCGTGTCTGCGCCTGGTCTCGATATGATCGACATACTTGGCTGGGCATCGCTTTTGGTGCTTGGAATCAATGCGACTGCGGCAGTTTTGGCATCAGTGCTGCGACTGAGAACCGCCACGATTCCCGATGGCGCGGCCGAGTGTAAACCGGCTGCTGCCAAGGCATCGTGCGCCAGACCGTTTTTTTCGATTCACGTGCCGACCCATGACGAGCCGCCCGAGATGTTGATGGCGACGCTGGATGCGCTGGCGCGTGTCGAATGGGCGGATTGGGAAGTCATAATAATCGACAACAATACGCCCGACCCGCAAAACTGGCAGCCTGTCGCGGCGCATTGCCAGGCGCTTGGGCCGCGTTTTCGCTTTCATCACCGCGATGCTGTGGTGGGCGCCAAGGCCGGCGCATTGAATATCGCGCTCGCCCTCACCGATCGGCGCGCGACGCATGTCGCCATTGTCGATGCCGATTACCGCGTGCTGCCGGATTTCCTGGCGCGTGCGGCCGATGCGCTGGCGGCGCACGGGGCGGATTATGTGCAGTTTCCACAAGCCTATCGCCACGGCGCCAATGCGCGCCCCGTTGCAGACGAGCTTGGCGATTATTTTCGCGCCCATGCCCCATCGGCCAATCGGAGCCAGTCCATGCTCCTGACCGGCACGCTCTGCGCCATCGACCGGCACTGGCTGGAGCGGGTTGGCGGCTGGCCAACGGGCACCATCACCGAAGATGCGGAACTGGGGATGGCCATGTTTCGCGCCGGCGCGCGCGGTGTGTTCGTAAACCGGGTGGTGGGAATGGGGATGCTGCCGCTCGATTTCTCCGGCCTGGCGCTGCAACGCGAACGCTGGGTGGCCGGCAATATTCAAACGCTGGCGGGTGGGCTGCGGCTGGGGTGGTCGGCCGAGCCTCGCGGGCAGTTGTCGGTGTTGACCCAATTGCTGGCATGGCCGGGGTTTCTGGCGCTGCCGGTTGCGGCGCTTCTGCTTTCGGCGCTTTTGCGGCTCTGGATTATCCCTGCCGGCGTCTGGGCCGCCGCCGAAGCGCTGGCCAGCGGCACGATTGCCGTAGCGCTGGCAGCGATGGCGCTGGAGTGCGCTATCCTGAAGCGCCAGCCCGAAGCGCTGACGGTCAAGCTTTCGCTGGTATGGACGGCCAGCCTCGCCTGGCTGCCCCTGTTGTGGCGCAGCCGGCCACAGTTCCGGCGGACTCCCAAAGCCGGCAGCCCCATCCTACCGCTGCCGCGCAGCATGCGATGGGGCGGCGCGGTGCTGGCCGCCGCTGCCGCACTGCTGGCGGGCACCGGCGCGCCCTATGCCGCGGTTGCCCTGCTGTTGCCGCTGCTCAGCCTTCCGGCCGCCGTGCTGGTCGATGCCGGGCTGCGCGCGGCGGCGGTCGATCTGCTTCCTCACAACAACAGCGGGTGCTCACATGCATTGCCTCATCGTCATTCCGACCTTCAACCGCGCTGACAGCCTGGCAGCCGCCATCACCGCGGCGCTCGGCCAGTCGCATGCTGATCTGACCGTGTGCGTGGTCGATGATGGCTCCACCGATACCACGCCCGAAGTGTGTGCGAGCTTTGCCGACAATCCGAAGTTCCTTGCCATCCGGCTTGCCGCCAATATGGGGACCGCGCGCGCGAAGAATGCAGCACTGGCGCTGGTGCCGTTCGATGCGGTCAGCTTCCATGACAGCGACGACATCCCCGACCGCGACAAGATCGTGCGGCAGGCCCGCACATTGGCGCGGCGTGATCTTGTGGCCGATCCGTGCCTGCCCTGGAGGGCCGATGTCCAGCCGCCGGGTGCGACGGCCTTGCTGGACGTGGTGCTGACCGGCCATCGCCATGTGTCGGCCGATGGCAGCGATGTGCATATCCACCGCGCACTCAGCCTTGTGGACGATTTCTTTCCCAATCTGCAGTTCAATACCGGCCCGCTCGGCGATTGGGTGTTGATCAACAGCGGGCTGTTTGGCCGATCGATCCTGCAAAAGGCGGGCGGATACGCCGATATGGTGGAAGAGGACCGGGAGCTGCGCAACCGCATCCTGATGCACGGCGGCAATATGTGGCTGATCGAGGAGCCCTTGCTGACCAAGTTCGAATCCGCCGACAGCCTGACGGTGGCTGGCGAAACCGGCTATCGCAGCGAGCGCCGCGCGCGGGACCGGGCATCGGTCTGGTCAGCCATAGCCGATTGGCGCCGCACCGGCACCGCGCCGGTGCAGCCCATCGATCTGGCCGATCTGTGCCTGGCGGGGGTCACGCGCCCCGAGCGCCTGGCAGTGGCAAAGGACCTGCCGATGACCGATGCAACCATGGACCGGCTGGCGGAGGTGGCACGGTTACAGCCAGCGCGCCTGGCGGCTGTAGCCCGATGAGTGCGGTACAGCCCCGGGTGGAAAGCTGCCCTGCGGATCTTCGCGCCCTCACGATGATGCAGCCGTTCCTCGTGCTGGCGCCGCATCCCGATGATGAAAGCCTGGGCTGCGGCGGGCTGCTTGCAGCGGCGAAGCGGCATCATCTTGATCCCGCCATCGTGATCCTGACCGATGGCGGCGCATCGCACTCCGCGCGCGGCTGGAACCGCAAGCGGCTCGCCGCAAGGCGGGCGGTGGAGGCCGACCATGCCGCGCATGTGCTGGGCGTGCCAGCGCAGCGGTTTTTCCATCTTGCAGCAGCAGACGGCGCGCTGGCGCAGGATCATCGCACCCATGCGCAGCTGCGCGCGATCCTGCAGGTGACCGGCATCAGAACGATCTTCGTGACCGACCCGTCGGACAGCCATCCCGACCACCGGGCCGCGTTCCGGCTGGCGGTGCAGATGATTGCGGACGGCGCGGCCGGTGCGCTGGTGACCTATCCGATCGGCCAGAGGTTCGAGGGCGGCAATATCGATCGGTTCGTGGAGCTGCCGGTGACGGTATCGGACCGGGCTCGCAAGGCCGAGGCGATCGCCTGCCACCAGAGCCAGTTGGGCGAACTGCTGCCAGCCGGCTCGGGGTTTGCGCTCGAGGAAGGCCACCGTACGCTGTTCGAGCAATCGGCGGAGCTTTACCGACCGGTCCACGGCTTGCCCGCATGTCTCCCGCCCGACAGTCCGGCGCATTTCGATACGCTGTTTGCGCGGGATGCCGACCCATGGGGGTATGAAACGCGTGATTATGAAGTGGCACGCCATGCCGCCACCATAGCGGCCATTGCCGGCGGGCGAGTGCAGCGCGCGTGGGAGGCAGGCGCCGCCGGCGGCGTGCTCTCCGAACAGCTGCTGGCGCACTGCGAGACGCTGGTTGCCACCGATGCCTCCGCAAAGGCGGTGGCGCATGCCCGTGCAAGGCTGCGCGGCCGTGCCGAGGTGCACCGGATGCAGCTGCCCCACGCCGCGCCGGACGGGCCGTTC